>NZ_RAWD01000109.1:0-27076 GCF_003612065.1 Corallococcus sp. CA047B | reverse complement strand
CCTCCCCCCTGCCGGGCCCATGCCCCCCGCGCTTCATGGGACCGAATCATGACGGGTCCGTCTGACTTCCGACGGCCCACCCCGCCTTCCGGGTGGATTGAGACTCCAGACCCATTGCCCCGGTGACGCGCGGCGCGCACTTCCTGAAGAAACGGGAGCCCTGGCGCACCCCGCCTTCACGCACGGCGGGGGCTTGCGTCAGTGTTGGAAGACCCGGCTGAAGGCCAGGACGATCTCCAGGATGATCAACGCGACGATCATCACCTCCAGGATGTGGGAGCGGTCGATGTCCACCTCGCCCTTGAGCAGGCCATACGTCTGGGCCAGGAGCTGCTGCTTGCGCGTGACGGAGCCCTGCCACGCGGGGATGCGCATGCGGCGCACGGCGCCCTCGTAGACCTTGGCCAGGTAGAAGTCGCCGATGATCTTCAGGCTGTTCTCCACCCGCTCCACGAACTCATTGAGGTCCACCAGCGTGCCCAGCGTCTCGCGCGCGAGGTTGCGGTAGGGGCTGCGGAACAGCGTCAACCAGCCCCGCTTGCGCGCCTGCACCTCGTCGTGGATGCGGGCGATGTGTTCGTCCAAGCGCTCGTCGTAGTAGCGGAACTCCAACAACTGCGCGTTGGCGATCTCCAACAGGTCCGGGATGTCGCGCGAACCGGACGGCTCGTAGACGAACGCGCTGTTCCAGTCCACGACGACCAGGTCGTTGACGGTGTAGCTGAAGCGCACCTGGGTGACGGCCTCGCGTTCGCGTGGGGCCAGGTCCAGGGTGCCCACTTCGCCCAGCAGCAACCGGGCGATGTCCGCGCGCTGGAACAGCTCCTCCGCGGTCGGGTTGCCCTGGATGCGCTCGGCGAGGATGACGGTGTAGCTCTCGCTCTGGTCCCACAGGTGCGGCCCCTGCACGGCCGAGGCGATGGTGCGCCTCACGCCCTCCACCAGCTCCCGCGCCAGGTCCTCCAGCGCCTGGCTGTCATAGAGCTCGTCGGCGACGTCGGTGAGCTTCTCCCAGGTGGTGCCGGGCGTCACCGGCACGCGCAGGATGATGGACGCGGCGCCGTGGTCGAACAGGCGCGCGGTGGCGTCCACCGTGACGGGACCGCCGCGCATGGCCAGCGCCTTGCGGCCCAGCTCATAGGCCACGGGGGGATTGGGAAGCTGGATGTACTGGCTGTTCTCACGCGACAGCTTCAGGCGGCGCGAGTCCTCCGACAGCGCCTTGCGCGCGCGCTCCAGGTCGATCTCCTCCGCGATGTCGAACGTGCGGTAGCAGAGGATGTGGGCCTGTTCGAAGAGCAGCGGGAGTTCCGTGGACACGGACATGGTGCACCCAAGCCTACTCTTCGACGTCCTCCCACAGGACGCGAAGTTCCAGTGCGAGCGCCTCGAAGGGCTCCGCCCGGACGACCTCTTCCTCCTCATGGGTTGCCAGCAGGAGGTAGTGCGGCCCCTCCAGGCGGAAGACCTCCAGGGTTCGCGCGAGCGGGTCCACCAACCAGACGTGTTTCACGCCCTCCCGCGCATAGGCCGGCAGCTTCCGGACCCGATCCAGGCGGGCCGTGGAGGGCGACAACACTTCACACAGCCAGTCCGGCGCCATCTTGATGCCCACGACATTGGGCAGCTTCGGCAGGCGCCCCCTGCGCCACCCCACGACGTCCGGCACCAGGACATCCCCACCCAGGTGCAACTCTGGTTTGAAGATGAAGCGCCATCCGCCCGGTCCACCCCTGCCACGAGCGAAGGGCAGGTACAGTTCGCCTGCGAGGTGGAGTGACACGGTGCCGTGCGACGCCGCAGGTCCGGGCGTCGCGTACAGCTCCCCGGCGACAATCTCTCCCACCACATGGGGTGAGAGCGCTTCGAGGTCGGAGTAGGTCGCGGGCTTTCGGGTCATCTCGGAGGCAGCCAATCCATCAGGTAGGGCCATGCGCGGACACTCCCATGGCCCTCTGACACGCGTCCCACCGGAGGCCCCCTGGCGACAGGCGTCCGGATGTTTCACGGGCGGCTCAAGTCAGTCCCCACCGCCCTCCGGCAGGGTGATGCCAATGCCACCGGGCCCCCGCGCGTCATCTGGCAGATTGCCAATATGCCCGGGCGTGGGAACGGGGCGGTCCCCGGCCTGACGCTTGTTCTTCTGTTCATCCTCCGGAAGCTGCGGTTCCTTCCGGGGGCTTTCGTGCTCGCCCATGGGAGACTCCTTCGCGTGGTGAGAGGGTTTACCTCTCCCAAGCTAGGGAGCCCGCGCCACGTCCGGCACCCCGCCGCCCCCTGTCCGCGGAGCATGCAGGGGGCCAGGAGCCCTATGCCGGGCCCCGGGGCCGTGAGGGCGGCGCCAGGGTCGTGCGCACGTCCCACAGCTCCGGGAAGAAGCGCAGGTCCAGTGCCTTGCGCAGGAAGCCCACGCCGGACGAACCGCCCGTGCCCTGCTTGAACCCGATGATGCGCATCACCGTCATCATGTGCCGGTAGCGCCAGAGCTGGAACCGCTCCTCGGTGTCCACCAGCTTCTCGCACATCTCATACGCATCCCAGTGCTTCTCCGTGTCCTGGTAGATGCGCCGGAACACCTCCATCACCTGGGGGCTCTTCTCATACGGCAGACGCCAGTCGCGCTCCACGTGGCTGGCCGGAATGTCATGGCCCTTGCGCGCCAGGTGGCGCAGGAATTCGTCGTAGATGCCCGGCGACTCCAACAGCCGCTCCAGCTCCGCGTGAACGTGCGGCACGTGCTGGAAGGGCCCCAGGGTGCTGGCGTCCTTGTTGCCCAGAAGGAACTCCAGCGCCCGGTACTGCGCGCTCTGGAAGCCCGACGCGTGACCCAACGTGTCGCGGAACTCCAGGTACTCGTTGGGCGTCAGCGTCTCCAGCACGCTCCACTGCTCGAAGAGCATCCGCTGGATGTGCGCGACGCGCGCGAAGATCTTGAAGGACGGCTCCAGCCGGTCCGCCTGGATGTAGCGGATGCAGGCGGACAGCTCATGGATGAGCAACTTCATCCACAGCTCGCTCGTCTGGTGCTGGACAATGAACAACAACTCGTCGTGGTGGGGAGGCTGGGAGCGGGGCACCTGTGCGGACAACAACCGGTCCAGCTGCAGATAGTCACCGTAGGTCGTCCGGCCCGCGAGGTCCGTGACGATTCCAGGCTCCAGGTCGCGTTTGTTCATGGCCCGGGCATTCATGCGCACCAACCCCCTCGCGGCGCAAGCACATCCTCCGCGCGGATAAACCTCCCACGCTCCCGTTCGGGAGTGTGGTTCACCTACCTCTGCCCGGGCCGGGGCAACGTACTGCTTAAGCGTTCTTCTGAGCGGCTTCTGCCAGCGCCTTGGAGGCGGCGCGGCCACGGGGCAGCTTGATGTCCTCCACGCTGTTCGGGTTCGCGTAGTCGCTCCAAGCCTCCGGGCGACGGTTGGTCTTCTCCAGCATCCGCAGCTTCTGGTAGTGCGCCGCGCAGTAGCCCTTGGTGCGGCTGGGCTTGCCGCAGCCCTTGATGGCGCACTCACGCGCGCCGCCGTCCGCCGCCGGCTTGCGGCCGCGACGCTTGCCACCCACCGAGGCCGCCGCCACGGGCGCGCTCACCGCCGAGCGGGCCGGACGGCCCACGGGGCGACGCCCCACCTTGCTGGCCGCGGGCGCCTGCGCGCCGAAGAGCGGACCCACCACCTGCGCCAGGGGCGCCAGACGCTCGGCGACGCTGCGAAGCGCATCCAGGTCCGCCGTGCCCGCCTCCAGACGAGACACCACGTCGCGCAGGGGCTTGAGCTGGACTTCAATCTCGTTGCGAATCATCTCGCGGAACGCCTTGTCAACTGACATTTCGAACAATCCTCGGTTTAGGGGGGAGCATTGCCTTGAGCGTGAACCGGCACGCCGGACTATCAATACCTCCCAGAAAGGCAATTGTCGAAGGAAGCGATAAAAAGTTGTGACGGGAGTGCGTATCACCGGCGTCAGCGGGCCGGAAAACGGGCCCGGCCGGCGCTTTCACGCGGGTCCTTAGGCATCCCAATGCAGGGCTTCCAACAACGCACCCTGCCCCGGGGCGGGGGTGCGTTGCGAGCGCTCCAGCAGTTCCTCACACGTGAGGGCGAGGTCGTGTTCCAGGGTCTCCAGTTCCTCGGAGTCCAGGGCGGTGGTCAGTCTGGGCAGCAACAAATGCTCCGTGGCCTGCACATGCGCGACCAGCAAGTCCTGCAGGGTGAACAATCGCGCCTGCCAGTCCTCGCCGCGTGGCGTCAGCTCCTGCAATTCCTCCATCAGCTCGCGCAGGGTGAGGTGGTCCTCGGCCTCCTCGCGGGCCCGGACGCGGCCCTCCACGCGCGCCACCAGCGGGTAGACGTGGCGTTCCTCCAGGCGGGAATGCAGGCGCAGCAGGCGGGAGAGGTCCTCCTGCCGCGACAGCAGCTCCTCCGTGTCCGGCTCCATGTCCAGCCGGTCCAGCAAGGCTTCCAGCGCCCGGTGTTGCTCCACGAGGATGTCGAAGGACCCCGCCATGGCCCAAGCATCAGCACGCCCCTGGAGGCAGACAACCGCACCGGTCCCTCGCGGACCCACGGCCGTGAAAGCCAGCCTGCTGGCAGCCAATTCCCAGTTGCCGGGGCGCTGACACTTCCCGGGGAAACGCCGATGACAGCGGCTTGAGCCCCTGCCCGGCCGGTTGCCCCGGCGCTGCGCGAGGGCGGGGGAGGCTCCATCTTGGCTCCACCGTGGAAAACCCACTCACCCGTGTCCGTCAGGCCGTCTTCCAATTCGCGGAAGCCGGCGCCGCGCTCTCCGCGCGCTATCACCGCGCCCGTCTGATGGGTGCCGAACACCTGCCCCGCTCAGGCCCCCTGCTGCTCGTGGGCAACCATGGTGTCTGGGGATACGAAACCCCGGCCTTCTTCCACCTGCTACATGCCGCTACAGGACGCTATCCCCTGGGGCTCGCGGAGCGGGGTTTCTTCAAGATTCCCCTCGTGCGCACGGTGCTGCCGTGGCTGGGCGGGGTGGAGGGCACGCCGGAGAACGCGCTGCGCTCGCTGGGGGAGGGCCAGCTGGTGGTGTGCTACCCGGGGGGCGCGCGGGAGACCTTCAAACGCAGCCAGGGCCGCTACCGCCTGCGCTGGGAACGCACGCTGGGGTTCGTCCGGCTGGCCATGAAGGCCGGGGTGCCGGTGGTGCCCTTCGCCGGCTTCGGCGTGGATGACACCTTCTTCTGGCCTCCGGGCGAGGACCGGCTGGGCTGGCGACTGGCCCAGGAGGAGAAGTACCGCGTGCCGCTGGTGATGGGTTTGGGGCCCTTGCCGCTGCCCGTGCAGCTCACCTTCGCCGTGGGGGAGCCCCACGAGCCCCCGCCGACGGGGGCGTCGGAGTCGCGCATCCAGGCCTTCCGTGACAGGGTGGCCGCCAGCGTCCGCCGCCTGCTATTGAGGGCCTGCCATGCTTGATGCCGCCTCCGCCGGGCCCCCCCGGCCTCGCACGCCGCCCCTGGTGCCGGATGTGGAAGACATCCAGCGGGGATATGACCAACTCCTGTGCGAGGAGCGCAGCGTCCGGGGCACGCCGGTGCGGCTGTTCACCTTCCCGCGCGGCAGCACGGATGTGTCACGCACGGTGGTGTGTCTTCCGGGCCTGGGTGCCAGCGGGCGGTCCTTCGCGCCCATGGAGCCGCTGTCGCAAGCGTACCGGCTGCTCTTGTGGACGCCGCCGCTCAAGACGCCCGCGACCCATACGCCGTTGCAGTGGAACCTGTCGGTGCTCAACCACCCGGAGGCCCTGCTGCCGGAGCGCTTCGCGCTGCTGGGGTCCTCCTACGGCAGCCTGGTGTCCATCGCGTATGCGCTGGAGCACCCGGAGCGGGTGAAGGCGCTGGTGCTGGTGTCGCCGGTGGCCAGCGTGCACCGGGTGCGGCGGCTGGCGCTGACGCTGTCCACGCTGGTGCGGGCGCCCCGGCCCCTGGCGTATGTCTTCGCGCCCACCGTGGCGCGGGTGCTGGGAGGCCGGTGGCTGCCCGCGGAGGGACGGGCGGAGATCGTCCGCGAGGCCCGGCGGCTGTCGTCGATGGAGCTGCTCCGGAGGCTGCGCGACATCCTGGCCGCGGACTTCCTGCACCGGCTGGGGGAGCTGCGGGTGCCCACGCTCATCATCGAGGGCGGACGCGACCTGCTGGTGCCTCCGTCGGCGGCGAGGAACGTGGCGGCGCACGTGCCCGGCGCGCGGATGGAGTTTCTTCCGACGGCCAGTCACCTGCCGTACATGAGCCATCCGGAAGCGTTCAATGCCCGCGTGTCGGACTTCCTCGCGCGGCACCCGGACTGAGCAGTCGTTATCTCTTCATGCGGGAGATGACACCTGCATGACGACCGCCGCCGACCACCTGTCCCGCTCCGCCCTGCTGTTCCTGTCGCGCCAGTCCAACCTGAAGGACGTGGCCACGCGGCTCAAACCCTTCCGCGAGCTGGCCTCGCGCTTCATCGCCGGCGAGACGCTGGAGGAGGCGGTGGACGCAGTGAAGGCGCTGACGGAGCGCGGGCTGATGGCCAGCTTCGACCACCTCAACGAGGCGGTGCGCACGCCCCAGGAGACGCGCGACGAGGTGCGGCACTATCAAAGGCTGCTCGCGCGCATCGACCAGGTGGGCGTGAAGGCCAACGTGTCGCTGAAGCTCACGCAGTGCGGCCTGTTGTTCGACAAGGGCCTGGCGCTCCAGAACGCGCGCGCGGTGGTGGCGGACGCGGCGGCGCGCGACTCGTTCGTGCGCGTGGACATGGAGGAGAGCGCCGTCACGCAGGCGACCCTGGACATCGTCAGGGATTTGCACGCGGAGTTCGGGGAGCCGCACGTGGGCGCCGTGCTCCAGAGCTACCTGCGCCGCACGGAGGCGGACGCGAAGGCCCTGTGCGCCGAACGCATCCGCATCCGGCTGTGCAAGGGCGCCTACCTGGAGGGTCCGCAGGTGGCCTTCCCGGACAAGAAGGACGTGGACGCGAACTTCGTGCGCTGCATGCGCATCCTGTTGGACAGCGGCGTGTATCACGGTATCGCCACCCATGATGAGCGGATGATTGACGCCACGCTCGCGCACGCGGCCCGTCAGGGTCTGCCGCGCGGGGCCTTTGAATTCCAGATGCTGTATGGCATCCGGCGCGACCTGCAGGAGCGGTTGGTGAAGGATGGCCACCCGGTGCGTGTCTATGTCCCGTATGGGAAGCACTGGTACCCGTATTTCATGCGACGGCTGGCGGAGCGCCCGGCCAACCTGTGGTTCGTGATGCGCAACCTGATGAAGGGATAGACCCCTGGGCCCCCTCCTTCACCGGGGGCCGTGGATACCTTCACGGACATGAAGAACCGATTCGCCGCCGCGGTCGTCGCCGGGGCCCTGGGGGGTGGGGTGCTGCGGGCGCTGGTGTCCGTGCGAAACCCCGCCCTGGGCCATCCACCGCCCTATGCGGCCCGCCGCATCGCGCACCGGCTGGTGAGCCGCTTCCTGCGCCGGGACCTGAGCAAGCAGGAGGCGCGGGACTGGGCCTGGACGATGCGCGCCGTCTACGGCCCCATGCTGGGGCTGGCCTGGAGCGTGGCAAGGCCCTCCGTGGCGCGGTGGCCGCTGGTGCCCCGGGGGCTGCTGCTGGGCCTGGGCGTGCTGGCGTTCGAGCACCTGGCGTTCCCGCTCCTCCGGGCCACCGCCCCGATGAACACCTGGACGGGGGAGGAGCACGCCTGGCTGGTGGCGCAGACGGCCGTGTTCGGCGTGGCGACGGAAGCGTCGCTGCGGGCCCTGGGGACCGCGAGCGTCGGGGACTGAAGCCGGGGACATGCTCGCGGGAGGCGTCCTTCCGGAAATGGGATGGCGGTTCCCAATTCCGGTCAGGTGCCCGGACCGGGACCGCGTTTTCCGTGGCGGGGCGGGGGGTGGCATCCTCGTTGCTTTGGTCGCCGGGTCCCCCAACCCCCACAGGTCCATGCCCTTGCACGAAGTCCGGCGCGCGCTGCGCTCGATGATGCGGGAGAAGGTCTTCACCGCGGTCGTCGTGACCACGCTCGCGCTCACCATTGGCGCGACGACGGCGGTCTTCAGCGTCGTGTACCCGGTGCTCTGGCAGCCCCTGCCGTATCCGGACGCGGCCCAACTGGTCCGCCTCTTCCAGACCACGACGCCGGGCGCGGGCGCTGGGCCCCACCGGGACCGCACCCGGGTGACGTCCCCGGTGTGGAACGCGTGGCGTGAAGGGGCCCGGAGCTTCTCCGGCATCGAGGGGCTGCGCACGCAGAAGCTGCTGCTGGGGGGCACGGGGCTGGAGGCGCGACTCGTCGTGGGGCGGGCCTCCTCCGGACTGATGCCCCTGCTGGGCGTCCACCCCGCGCTGGGGCGCCTCTGGGGCGCGGAGCTGGAGGTCCCCGGCCGCGACCGCGAGGTGGTGCTCACCCATGCGCTGTGGCAGCGGCTCTATGGCGCGGACCCCGCGGTCCTGGGCCGGAGCCTCCTGCTGGACGACACGTCCCACACCGTCGTGGGGGTGCTGCCGGAAGACTTCCACTTCGAACCGGAGGTGGAGCTCTGGAAGCCCCTGGCCCTGGATCCGCTCCATGAGAAGGAGAGCGTGCTGCGCGTCGTGGGACGCCTGCGTCCGGAGGTGTCGCTGGAGCAGGCCCGGGAGGAGCTGCTCCCGCTCGCGCTGAACGCCGAGCGCGTCCCCGGCGTGACGTTGACCGGCGTGAGCCTGGAGCCCCTGCACGCGCTCTGGGTCGAGCAGTCCCGCGTCCAGCTCCAGGTCGTGGCGGGGGCGGCGGTGCTGTTGTTGCTGCTCGGGTGCGCCAACCTCACGAACCTGCTGCTCGCGCGAGGCAGCACGCGCCTGCACGAGCTGGCGGTGCGCATCGCCCTGGGCGCGACCCGGGGGCAGCTCATCCGGCAGGTGCTCATCGGGAGTGGGGTCCGGGCCGCGTTCGGTGGCGCCGGGGGGCTGCTCGTCGCGCTCTGGGGACGGGGGCTGCTCAACACCTTCGTCCCGCCCCAGTTCGTGTCCGGGCCGGGCGTCGAACCCTTCGTCCTGGGCATCACGGCGACCGTGTCCCTGGTGACGGCCGTGCTGGTGGGGCTGCTGCCCGCGCTCCATGCCTCGCGCGGGGACGCCCGGGTCGTGCTCGGGCCGCTGACGCGCGGGGCCTCTTCGACGGGCTGGGTGCGCTCGGTGCTGGTCGTCATGCAGCTGTCCCTGGCGCTGGTGCCGCTGGTGGGCGCGGGGCTCATGCTCCGCACGGTCTGGAAGCTCCAGGCCGTGCCGCTCGGCTTCGAGCCCCGGCAGGTCACGGTCGCGGAGGTGTACTTCCCCCTGGAGCGGTTCTCCGACGAGTCCCGGGCCGCGGTCGTCGCGCGGGACCTGGCCGCGCGGCTTGCGGCGGTGCCCGGGGTGACCGCCGCGGGCTTCACCGGCGCGCTTCCCTTCTCCGGCGAGGTCTGGCGCGAGACGGCGGGCGTCCACGTCACGGGACAGCCCCTGCCTCCGGGAGCCCTGCCCCGGGCCGGGTACGTGGCGTCCAGCGCGGGCGCCTTCCGGGCGATGGGCATTCGCTTGAAACAGGGACGCCTGATGAACGCCGGGGACACGGCGGACCGTCCCCCCGTGGTCGTCGTCAGCGAGGCCTTCGCGCGCCGCCACCTTCCCGGCCGGAGTCCGCTCGGGGTCCGGCTCCAGCTCGGCGGGGAGGGAGAAGCCGCGCGGGCCCCCCGGGAGATCATCGGCGTGGTCGCGGACGTGCCCATGGAAGGCCTGTCGGTCGAGCCCTCGGGGGACGTCTATGTTCCGCTGGAGCAGGACATGCGCCGGAGCCTGAGCCTCGCGGTGAAGTCGTCACTGCCGATGCCCGACCTCCTGGCGCTGTTGCGACAGCACGTGCGCGCGGCGGATCCAGACCTGCGGATGCTCAAGGTCCGCACGTTGGACAGCGTGGTGGAGGACAGCTACGCCCGCGTGCGAGTGATTGGTGGATTGCTGTCAGCCTTCGCGGTGCTGGGAATGGCCCTGGCGTCGGTGGGGCTGTATGGCCTGCTGGCCTTCTGGGTGACCCAGCGGACCCGGGAGCTGGGGATCCGCGGCGCCCTGGGCGCGACCCCCGCGGGACTGCTCCGGATGGTGGTGGGCCAGGGCCTGCGGCTCACGGGCCTGGGGCTCGCCGTGGGCCTGCTGGGCGCCATGCTGCTGGCCCGGGCGCTCTCCGCGATGCTCCATGGCGTCTCTTCGCGGGATCCCCTCATCTTCATCGTCGCACCGCTGCTGATGTTCCTCACCGCGCTGGTCGCGAGCTGGTTTCCAGCCGTCGCCGCCACCCGCGTGTCCCCCGCCGAGGCCCTCAAGCGGGACACCTGAGTCCGGAGCGCTCGCGACGCGGTGAGGGGTGTCAGGGCCTGGGCGGCTTCGTCGGACCCGCCTTGCGGCCGAAGGGGTGACGGCGCTGGCGAGTCGGTTCGTGGGCGGTGTCCGGGCGTCCCTCCGCCAGCCAGGCGATGGCGTGGGCGGAGCTGGGGATGGTGAGCATCAGGAACGCGGCGACGAGCAGGCCCCGGAGGATGAGCTTCGCATCCCCGGTGGCGAGCGTGGCGCCCAGGACCACCAGCACCGCGCCGAAGGGCACCGCGCCCGCGGCGTGCACCCGCGTGAGCACCGACGGCAACCGGTACATGCCGATGATGGCCCCGGTGATGAAGAGCAGGCCCAGCGCCACCAGCGCGTCGGCGCCCCATTGCAGGAGGGCGGAGAGCATCAGCGCTCCTCCTCATCATTGCGGAAGGCGCGGCCGTGGTGCAGGAAGCGCGCGCCGGCCACGGTCTGCACGAAGGACAGCAGCGCGAGCACCAGCGCCGCGTCCAGGTAGCCGGCCTCGCCGCGCGTGGCACCGTACAGCGCCAGCACCGCGCAGATGACCAGGCCCAGGGTGTCCACCGCCATCAGCACGTCGGCGGCGGAGCGCTGTCGCGACGCCAGCAGCACCAGCGTGCCCAGCAGGCCCACCATCCAGAGGATGGCCAGGGTGAAGAAGGTCTCGTGCACCGTGCCCTCCCTTACGGAAACACCGCGCGCTGGTAGCGCTGGTAGAAGTTCTCCTGCTGCCGGCGCAGCTTGTCCGGATCCGAGGCGTCCAGCGCATGCATGCGCATCACCCGGCGCCCCCAATCCAGCTCCAGCAGCACCGTGCCCGGGGCCAGGGACATCACCCACGAGGACACCTGCACGCCTCGCGCGGTGCGCTCGCCCATGGGCACGTCCACCACGCCCGCGTGCTCCGCGCGGCCGTGGTGTCCGAAGACGACGCCCAGCACCTGCGCGCAGCTGCGCACCACCAGCACCCCCAGCGCCCAGCCGAAGCGCGGCAGGTGCAGCAGGCGCCGCCAGCGCACGCGCCCGCTGACGGCGGGGGGCAGGCCCGCCAGCGGGAACAGGCGCATCACGCCCGCGGACAGCACCGCGCCCACCGCGAGGTCCACCGGATGGAAGCTGCCCACCATCACCGCGTACAGCAGCGCCAGGGCCAGCACCTGCACGACGGCGCGGTGGCTCATGGCAACACCCCCAGCCCCGCGATGGCATCACGCCCCGCGCGCAGCAGCGGCTCCGGCCACAGGCCCGTGGCGACGAGCGCCAGGGACAGCGCGAACACCACCGCGCCGGTGCCCCGGTGCAGGGCCGCGCCCTCGCGCAGCCACTGTTCACGCTGGTAGGCCCGGAAGAGCGCCAGCAGCGACAGGATGCTCGCCAGCACCACCAGCCCCGCGAGCCACGAGTGGCCCCGCTCCAGCGCCGCCCTCAGGAGCCACGCCTTCGACCAGAAGCCCGCCGTGGGCGGCACGCCCGCCGTGCTGAAGGCCGCCACTGAATAGGCCCTCCGCGCGCGCTCCCCGCCCCGGTCCTGCGCGAGGAACAGCGCCGTCTTGTCCACCGAACCCGCCAGCGCCAGCGCCACCGCCGCGGACAGCCCCTCCCGTCCTCCCAGCCCCAGGGCCGCGATGATGAGCCCCGCCTGCGTGATGGACGCGTACGCCAGCACCTCGCGCGTGTCGCGCCGGGAGAGCGCCAGCACGGAGCCGTAGAGGATGCTCGACGCGCCCAATATCTCCAGCAGCGGACGGGCGCGCTCCAGCACGTGCGGCATCACGTCCGCGCCGAAGCGCAGCAGGCCATAGCTGCCGATGTTCGCCAGCGCTCCCGCGAGCAGCGCCGCCACCGTGGGGCCCGCATCCCGGTACACGGCCGGCGCCCAGAAGTGGAATGGGAAGAAGCCCAGCTTCACACCGAACGCGCACAGCAGCAGCGTCCCCGGGACGTCCAGCGCATACGGCGCGCCCGCCTGTCCCCACGCGACGATGGACTGCATGTCCAGCGTGCCCGTCGTCAGGTACAGCATCACCACGGCGGTGAGGAACAGCGTGGAGCCCATCAGGTTCACCACCACGAAGGTGAACGCGGCGCGCAGGTTCCGGGCCTTCTCGCCGTAGGACGCCAGCGCGAACGCGGCCGTCATCGCCAGCTCGAAGAAGACGTAGAAGTTGAACGCGTCGGACGTGAAGAACACGCCCGTGAGGCCCGCGCCCAGGAAGACCACCAGCGAGGGGAAGCTGCGCGACGTGATGCCCCCCGCGACGTGCTCGTACACGAGCGTGCCCAGCAACACCGCCGTGGACACCAGCGCGTACACGATGGACAGCGGATCCGCGCGCATCCGGATGCCCACGCCCACCGGCCAGTCCCCGGTGACGAACTCGGGCGGGTGCGCGCTCCAGGCCTGGGGCAGCAGCAGCGCCGTGCACACCAGCGTCGCCGCGAGGCTCGCGATGCCCAGCCACGCCACCCACGCGCGCCGGCCGTCCATGAAGGCCAGCACGCAGGCCATCACCCACGGCAGGAGCAGCGGTCCCCAGAGCGGCATCAAGGGCCCCCCCTCTCCGTGTCGTGCACGCGCTTCACTTCCGCTTCCACCAGCCGGTCCGTGCGCAGCGAACCGTGCGCGCGCTGCGTGCGGTGCACCAGCGTGAGCAAGAGCGCGGACACCGCGAAGCCGATGACGATGGCCGTGAGCGCCAGCGACTGGAGCACCGGATCCGTCACCGGCCAGCCCTGCTGCACGTTCACCGCCTCGCCGCGCTCCGGGAACGAACCCGCCAGGATGAGCAGCACGCTGGAGTTGGTGATGAGCACCGTGCCGCACGCCACGCGCACCAGCTCGCGCTCCAGCACCAGGCGCACGCCACATGCGAACAACAGGCCCACCACCAAGGATGCGATGAGGATCATGGCCCTTCGTCCCCTCCGTGCGCCGTGCTGAGCGCGAAGCGGTCGATGACCGTCACCACCAGACCGAAGACAATGAGCATCAGCCCCCCTTCGAAGACGAGCGCGGTGTGCAGGTGGAACGCGCCCGCGCCCAGTTCGGGCTGTCCCGGACGGGGGAAGAGGCTCACCGGCGTGTAGCCCGCGAGCACCGGAAGGAACGCGGTGCCCACCACCAGCAAGAGGCCCACGCCCGCGAGCGGCGCCGCGTACCGCACCACCACGTAGCGCCGGGTCTGCTCCCGGCCCGTCACCACGTACTGCAGCAGCACCGCCAGCCCCGCGAGCGCCCCGGCCGGGAAGCCACCGCCCACCTCGCCGCCGCCCTTGAGCCAGAACGACAGCGCGATGATCAACGACGGCCACAGCAGCATGCGCGAAAGGGGCGGAACGAAGGAGCGCATGGGTCAGCCCTTCCCCTTGAGCTTCAGGAGGCTGGTGACGCCCAGGAGCGCGGCCAGCACGACGCTCATCTCCCCCACCGTGTCCAGGCCCCGGAAGTCGGTGAGCACGGCGGCCACGACGTTGGGCGAATGCGCGGCCTCCGCGAGCTTCACCGTCTGGGTCCCCACGCGGTCGGCCTGGAGATGGGACAGGGCGCTCCAGCTCAACAGGAAGCCGCTCACGCCCGCGATGCCGGCGGAGATGCGGTCGCGGCCCCGTGGCTTCTGGGCCTCCGCCTGCGCGCGCACCAGCCGGCGGTCGGGCAGCAGCGCCAGCAGGCCCGCGAAGAGCAGCGTGAAGGTGGTCTCCACCAGCACGGAGGTGAGGGCCACGTCGGGCGCGGCGGCGAAGGCGAACACCATGGCCAGGCTGAAGCCCACGCAGGAGATGAGCAGCACCAGCACCAGGTGGTTGCGCGCGCGCAGGGTGGCCAGCGCCGCCGCGGACGCGAAGGCCAGCGCCATCACCAGCGTCACGTCCGCCCAGCCCACGCTGCCCGGGATGAAGCGGTCGCGCAGCGGCGTCACCCACAGCACCGTCATGCCCAGCAGGCCCGTGGGCACCAGCACCGACGCCACCCGGTCGCGCAGGTCGCGCACCTCCTTCTCGTGCAGCCACGTGGACAGCCTGTCCAACTGGTGCAGCAGCACCCGGTAGCCTTGCGCGGGCCCGACCTTCGACGTGCCCTCCAGCACGCGCGTAAGGCGCGGTGTCCACGCCAGGCGCGTGGCGAACAGCACCGCGCCCAGGGCCCAGGCCCCCACGGCCAGCAGGTTCTCCGCGCGCGCATCCAGGTGGTACGCGAGCGCCAGCGAGGACGCCTCACCGCGCACCATGGAGGCGGAGGCCGCGGCCCGGGCGGGCGCGACGAGGAGGCCCGGCAAGAAGCCGCCCACCAGCACGGACGCGGCGAGCACCCCCACCGGGACGACCAGCAGTCGGGGCGCGGCGGGCACGTCCTGTCGCGGTCCTCCGAAGAGGCCCCACCACAGGCGCAGCGTGTACGCGAGCGTCAGGCCCGCGCCCACGAGCCCCGCCGCCATGAATGCGGGGCCCCTCTCCACGAGCGCGTGGAAGAACACCTCGTCCTTGAAGAAGCCCACGGTGAGGGGCAGCGCGGCGAGCCCCGCGGCGGCCACCGCGCTCGCGCCCGCGAGCACGGGCAGCGAGTGGCGCAGGCCACCGACCTCCGACAGCTTCTTCTTCCCCGTCACCTGCGTGATGGCGCCCACGGTGAGGAACAGGGCCGCCTTGCAGGGCGCGTGGGCCGCGACGTAGAGCGGCGCGCCCTCCGAACCCAGCGCCACCAGCACCAGCGCGTAGCCGTACTGCGCAATGGTGGAGTACGCGAGCACGCGCTTGAACGGATCCGCCACCAGGGCCATCAGGCTGCCCACCGTCATGGACAGGAAGCCGATGGCGAGCAGCCCGTCGCGCACGGCCACCGCCGGCGCGAACAGCGGGTAGAGGCGCTGGAGGAGGAAGACGCCCGCGGCCACCATCGCGGCCGAGTGCAGGTACGACGACACCGGCGTGGGCGCGGCCATGGCGCGCGGCAGCCAGAAGTGGAACGGCACCTGCGCGCTCTTGCCCAGCGCGCCCACGGCCAGACACACCAGCGCGCCCGTGGGTGCGGGGTCGTTCGCGGCGCGCTCGAAGACGAGCGGCAGGGAGAAGGTGTCGTACTGGAGCCCCAGCGCCATCGCTCCGGCGAAGAAGACGACGGAGGTGGCGCCGGTGAGCACCAGCGACAGCAGCGCGGCGGCGCGCGACTCCGGGTCTTCGCGGTCGAAGCCGATGAGCAGGTACGAGACGATGGTCGTGAGGTCCAGCGCCACGAACAGCAGCAGCAGGTCATCCACGGTGACGAGCAGCACCATGGCGGCCATGAACGACAGCAGCAGCACCTGGAAGCGCACCTCGTCGCGAGCGGGCCGACCCTCCTCCTCCAGGTGGTGCGGCATGTACGCGCGCGAGTACAGGACCACCACCGCGCCGACGGACAGCGCCATCGCCGCGTAGAGGCCGGACAGGCCATCCCGCGTGAACTCCAACGACAGGCCCCACGTCGGCGCCCAGGGCACCACGAGGCGCGCGGGCCCCAGCGTCAGCTCCCAGCAGAGTGCGACCAGCGCGGCCACGGCACAGGCCGCCCCCACCCAGGCCGCCGCCCCCGGACGCCACCGGCCCGCGACGTACGCGAGCGGCGCGCACGCCAGGGACAGCAGGAGGGGGAGCAGGAGGACGGGCATGGTGGGCGAAGGGGCCCACGTTAGGAGTGGCCCACCGAGCCAGGCACACAACCGTCATCCCACCGCGTGGAGCGTCACCCCGCGGTCACTCGGGGCGCGGGCGCCGTGCGCTGGTGGACAGCACCAGGCCCTACAGCGACTCCAGCAGCTCCCGGCACTCGCGCCGCCAGTGGAGCGCGGGGGCCGGCACCTGGCGCACGCGCACGGAGCCGTTGGAAGGCTCCCGCGACAGCAGGCGCACCTCTTCCGGACGCACCTGCTCCAGCAGGTCCGGCGAATGCGTGGACAGCACCACCTGCACGGGCTGCCCTCCGGTGGACTCGCCGCGCGTCATCGCGCGCAGCAACTCCAGCACCTCGCGCACCAGCCCCGGATGCAGCGCGCGCTCCGGCTCATCCAACGTGAGCAGCTCCGGCAGCGGCCGCTGATACGGCAACAGCAGGAACGCCAGCAACCACAGCACCCCGTCCGACACATGCTCGGAGCCGAACCACACGTCCGGACTCCAGCGGTCGCGGAAGCGCAGGCGGAAGGAGCGGTCCTCCAAATCGCGCGCCACGTCCACCTCGGACAGCGATGGCACGCGCCGCGCCAGCTCCTGGGAGATGACCTCGCGCGTGGACATGGGCAGCGCCGCGAAGACGCTCGCAAGGTTGCCGCCCTTGCGCTCCAGCCAGGTGGCCTTCGCGGACGAGCCTCCCGCGCGCAGCGCCTCCATGCTCAGCGCCAGCTGCTGCGTGGAGTGCCCCTGCCCCGGCAGCGTGTCCATCACGTTGAACGGATACACCACGCGCGTGCGGTCGCCGTGCGCGTACGTCCACTCGATGGAGAGGGGCCGTGAATCATCCAGGCGCCAGAAGTCGGTGGGCTCGTACGCGAGCTGGTGCTGCAGGCCCTCCAGCACGGCGCTCTTCCCGGAGGCCGTGGGCCCCACCAGGACGGTCAACGGCTCCAGCGCGAGCTTCACGCCAAGCAAACACCGGAAGTGCTCGAAGTGGACGGATGAAATCACTCCCGGGAGCCTAACGGGCTCCCCCCAGGGGCCGTCCATGCCCACACGGGCCCCCCGGTCGCATGCTCCCGGGGATGGCAGGAGGGCACCCGCTCAGGACTTCAGCGCGCGCGCCCGCACGGGCACCGACGCCGTCATCACCGACGCCGCCCCCACGTACACATCCACCGGCGACAGCGGCCCCGCGCCCGGCAACGCCGCCACCTCCCGCACCACCTCCGCGCCCGCGTGACAACACGCGCGCAGGTCCGCCTGGAGCCGCGCGCCCGTGTCCTCCTGCCGGGGCGCGTCGAAGAGCAGCCGGCCCAGCACCTCCCGGGGCGCGGGTGACAGCTCACGCAGCCCCGCCTCCACCTCCGCGGGAGCCGAAACAGCGGCGCGGCCCGTGACCAATTCCAGCAACACCCGCCCCAGCGCGCGCAGGTCCGCGTGCGCCTCCAGCGGTGCGTCCACCGCTTCCTCCGGAACCGGCGGCGGTGCGACCTCATCCGGCCGGATCGGCGATGCGAAGCGCCGCAACAACCGGCACGCGGGACGCAACCCGAAGTCCGTCAGCGTCACCTCACCCCGGGGCCCCAGCCGGATGCGATTGGCGCGCACGTCCCCGTGCACCACCCGCGTCACATGCGCGGCATGCAACGCGCCCGCGACCTCCGCGCCCACGTGACACACGAACGCTTCCGACAGCCGGGCACCCCGCCCCGCCACGCGCCTGCGCGCCGTGGCCAGCGAACAGCCGGGGACGTAGTCCGACACCACCGTCAACGTGTCGCGCGCGTCCACCTGGAAGCCGTGCAGCCGCGCGATGCCGGGATGCCGCAGCGGCACCGCCTGCGTCAGCGCCTCCTCCAGCGGAAGCCGCGTCTCCGGACCCAGCCCCGACGCCAGCAGGTACGTCTTCACCACCAGCGGGTGCTCCCCCCGCTGACCCTGCTCCAGCGGCCACACCAGGGACACCCACTCCCCCAGCGGTCCCCGCCCCAACGGATGGATGGGCGCGAACGCGGGCAGCCGGGAGGCGAACGGAAGCACGGACATGACGACCTCCAACCCAACACATCCAACCTGGGACGTCAACCCACCCGTCCCGACGCCACGGGTCCTGCCTCCTCCGACACCCGGGCACGCGGCCAGGGTGCCGGAAGAGCCACGGGGACTAGAAGTAGCCGCCGACCGTCGTGGAGATGCCGAGCGTCACGTCGTTGCCGGAGAAGTTGCCCTGGCTGCTGCCGAAGCTGAAACCCTGGTCGCTGATGAGCGCGCGCACCTGGGGACCCGCGCCGACGAAGAAGTGGTTGGTGACGTGGAAGAGGACGGGCGCGTAGATGTCCAGCACGAAGGACACGTCGCTGTTGTCGGGGATGTGCCCGAAGTGGATGCCGAAGCCCAGCTTGGGCCAGAACGACACGCGCTCGTTCAGGGGCAGGTTGTAGCCCACGCGACCCAGCACGCCGAGCCCCACCACGGTGGAGTCACCGAAGCCCAGCGCCAGCTGCGCGGCCGCGCCCACCGACAGGTTCTGCTGGAGGAAGTAGTCCGCCGCCGGCTCCAGGTTGATCTGGAAGATTTCGTTGCCGGTGTTGTAGCCCAGGAAGCCGGACGCATCCTGGCTGATGACCAGCTGGCCCGGCTGACCGAAGTCCGACGCCTTGCCGGGATCGCTGTTCAGGCTGGGCGCTTCCGCCGCCACCGCGTTCGCCGACACCGCGAGACCCGCCACCAACGCCAGGCCCGTCCACTTGTTGTTTCCACGCATCGAGTTTCCCCTCACGTTCGCGCCCGGCCGACCCTTCCCGGTGCGCATGCGGGGCCCCTTCTAATCAAAGGCCGCCGCGATGCGAGGATGTTTTGCCGTTTCCCGACACTTCCGGGGTCACAACTCCATCTGCTGAACAGCGCCACGAATCCTGATCGCGGCCATCAGCGCGCGGCGCGGGCCACGCTCCGGGCCCCCAGGGCCGCCCCGCCCAGCACGCCGCCCGCGAGCGCCGCCAGTCCCAGCGTCGCCGTGAAACGCACCCACGCGGGGGTCGGCGGCACGCTGCCCCGGGGCCCCACGCCCTGCGCCACCGGGGAGAACAGGTTGCCGTCGGGCCGCTCCAGCGGCGTGCGCGTCGTCTGCATCCGCGCGCCCAACCGGCCCAGCACCGCCTTGCCCACCCACGGCGCGACGGCGTCGAGCGCCAGCATCAACCGCCCCTGGAGGAACGCCGGCACCGACGTGCGCCCCGGCCGCTTCGCCAGCCGCACCACCGCGCGCGCCACCAGGTCCACGTCGTACGTGGGCGGCACCGGCACGGGCCTGCGGCGCAGCATCGTCGGCGCATGGTCGAACATCGGCGTTGACACGGACGGCACCAGCACGTTGGACACGTGGATGCCGGTGCCCGCCAGCTCCAGCTCCAGCGACTTCGCCCACCCCAGCGTCGCGTGCTTCGCGGCCGAGTACGCCGACAGCAGCGGCGCCGCGCCCGACGCCAGCATGGACTGGATGTTGAGCAGGTGGCCGTGGCCCTGCTGGCGGAAGTGCGGCAGCACCGCGCGCGCGAAGCGGAAGTAGCCGAAGCACGACACGTCGAACACGCGCGTGATGTGCTCCCACGGGAGCCGGTCGAAGTAGCCGTAGGACTGCACCGCCGCCGCGTTCACGAGCAGGTCCACGCCGCCGTAGTGCGCCACGCATTCGCGCACCACGCGCTCCACGTCCCCGGGCACCGTCACGTCCCCTTCACACACGAGGCACTCACCGCCGCGCTGGAGCACCTCCGCGCGCAGCTGTTCCAGCGCGAACTGGCGACGCGCGGTGACGCACAGCCGCACCCCGGCCTCCGCCAGCCGCACCGCGGACTGCCAGCCCACGCCGCTCGACGCGCCGGTGACGATGGCGACCTGCCCCCTCAAGTCCTCGTGTCGTGCCATGGGCGTTCGCCCCTCCCCCCATCAGGTGGGCCTTCCTGCGCCGGGCGGCATGACGAAGCGTCCGAAGACGTCCGGACAGCCCTCCCTCGCCCGGTCGCCCTGCGTGCCGGGGGCGGGGCGTGTCCCGCGCCGCCCTTCCGGTGCACCTGGAGAAAAACGGCCCCACCCTTATGGGCCAGGAGCGCGCGGGACTTGGAAACCTTGGGAGCACGCCATGCCAGAGCACACCCCCAGCCCGGTGACGGATGAGTCGCCCCAGCGGCTCGTGTCGCGGGCCATCGACCAGAGCCGGAGGCAGGCACAGGCGGAGGTGGTGAAGGAGGAGCTGCGCCGCGACGCACGCCAGCTCATGAAGGCCGCGGCCCTGCTGGGCGGCGGGGCCCTGCTCGCGCTGAGCGGCGCGGCGGCGCTGACCGTCTCGCTGGGCCTGCTGGCCTCCGCGCGCGGCACCCTGTTCCTGGGACTGGGCCTGGGCGGCGCGGGGGCCGTGCTGGGATGGCAGGGCGCGCGCCGGCTTCCCGGGCAGCCGTTGGGGAAGCCCTTCAGGAGCCTGCGCCGGGACCTGGACGCGCTTCGTCCTTCCCTCTCCTGAAGTCTCGACAGGACACACCCGGTCCCCTGGAGCGTCAGGTCCCGGCCGCCGCCCGCGTCCGCCCCCGCGCCCTGGAGGCCCCGTGTCGTCCACCCAGACCGACCCTTCCGCCGTGCCCGTCCCCGCGTCCTTCGCGCACCTGCGCCGCTTCCCACTGGACGGGGCGCTGCTGCTGTTCGACCGCGACACCGGCACCAACGTGCGCTGCGAGGGCGAGGAGACCGCGCACCTTCGCGCCCGGGCCCCGCGCGCCATCCAGTTCGGCATCACCAACCGCTGCAACCTGGCCTGCACCTTCTGCTCGCGGGACGTGGAGGCGAAGAGCGACTGGACGCAGGACAGCGCGTTCGCCGTGCTCTCCGGCCTCGCGGACGCGGGCGTGCTGGAGGTCGCCTTCGGTGGAGGCGAGCCCTGGGCCTTCCCCCACTTCGAAACGCTGGTGCGCCGGCTGTACGACGAAACCCCGCTCGCGGTGAGCTTCACCACCAACGGCCTGGCCCTCACCGCGAAGCGGCTGGCCGCCGTGCGGGGCCGCTACGGCCAGGTGCGCGTGTCGCTCTATGAGGACAACGACTGGCGGCGCACCGTGGGCCGGCTCGCGGACGCGGGCGCGCGCTTCGGCGTCAACTACCTGGTGACCCCGGAGCGCCTGCCCTCGCTCGAAACGGTGGTGCTGGAGCTGGCCGCCCTGGGGTGCCGGGACGCGCTGCTGCTCAGCTACAACGGCCACGACCGCGCGCTGCACCTGGACGCGGCCCAGGCCCGGGACCTGTCGCGCCGCGTGGCCCTGCTCGCACGGGCGCTCACGCCGCGCTGCCAGCTCAAGCTCGACGTGTGCTGGGGCGAGCGGCTGGAGAACGTCCCCCGCCTCTTCGACAAGCAGGACTGCGGCGCGGGCCGCGAGTTCCTCGTGCTCACCTCCGACCGCAAGGTGATGCCGTGCAGCTTCCACCACCTCGCCTTCCCCGTGACGTCCGCGCAGGACGTGATGGAGGTGTGGCACGGCCAGCGCGCCCGGCTTGCCTCCGCGTCCACCCTGCCCGGCTGCGCGCGCACGCCCGGCCACGGCCTGTCTTCCCCATCGGGAGCCCCCTCATGAAGATCCACGTCTGGAACGCCTTCGCCAGCAACAACAGCGGCAGCTACACCGTGGTGGGCGCCTTCGACGACACGGAGGTCGCCGCTCGGGTCGCCGCCGAACTGTCCCAGGCCGCCACCGCGCACGCAGCCTGGGCGGAAGAAGGGCAACAGAAGGGCTTCGGCCACGCGCCGCGTCCCTCGCCGCTGGAGGCGCTCGCCCTGCGCCACGGGCTCGGCCGCCCCTTCAGCACCGACTCCGGCATGGGCCCCTACGATTACTTCACCGACCTGCCCCAGGTCTGGGCCATGGGCCATCAGGTGTTCGTGTACCACCCGTTCACGTTGGACCCTCCGCACCTCTTCGGCGAGGCGATGTACGCGCACGGAGGCCGCGTGGAGACGACGCTGGAGCACGTGCACCACCCGGTGGTCAGCCTCTTCAGGCTGTCGGTGCCCCTCGCGGGTCGGCCCGGACAGGACATCCCGGCGCGAGCCGCCGCCCTCGTGGAAGCCCTCCACGCCGAGGACGGTCCCCTCACGCAGCATGTCTACGCGGAGCCGTGGGTCGCCTGGCAGGTCCATGCCGGACACCCCCATGCGGGCACGGACCTCACGCTGGGCGTGGCCTTCCAGGAGCTGGTGGAGGGCTTCCAAGGCGTGGAGGCCCTGGCGCGCGAGCATGGCTTCACGCTCAACGTGAGCCTGTCCGAAGCGTGGAGCGACGACGCGGATCCGCTGGGCTTCCTGCGCCCCTGCGTCCCGCCCCTGAAGCAGCCGCTCTACGACGTGGTGCTCACCGACGCGGGCGCGACCCCCACGAAGGAGCTGACGCGGACCCTCGCGAGCCTGCGCCGGACGTCCGAGTACGCGGTGCGCACGCTGCACGAACGCCTGCCGGCGACGGTGGTCCGCCGCCGTCCTCCCGGCGTCGCGGAGGCGATGGCGGCCCTGCTGCGCCGCGAGGGCGCCACCGTGGAGCTGCGGCCCTCCACGACGTGAGGGCGCTTCAGCTCCAGGAGATGTCGTAGACGGCTTCCACGAGCGACCGCGCGTGGCCCTTCACCTGCACGTCATGCACGCCGGTGACTTCCAGGGCCGCGCGCAGGATGCCCTCCGTGTAGGGCACCGGCATCAGGGTGCGCATCATGGAGATGCGCCCCGCCGTCGGGCCCGACCACTCCACGGTGCGCTCGCCGAAGTTCAGGGCCATCCGGTAGCCCGACTGCATCACCTCCATCAGCCGCTTCGGGTCTCCGCTGGCCTGCTGCACCAGCTCCCGGGCGAACATGGAGTGGAGGAAGTCCAGCATGGCCTGGGTGCCAATCTGGCGCATCGCCGCGTCGAAGTCGCCCACCAGCGGCGCCAGTTGCCAGGCCGCCGCGTAGGACAGACGCAGGAAGCGGGGGAACGGATAGGACTGCGTGGCGACGTAGTCCGCCGTCTCGTCCGTCTGCTCCAGGATGCTCGCCACCGCCTTCTCGCCGCCCAGGAAGCGCACCGCGTCCAGGGCGCCGAGGAAGAACATGCCTCGGGACGTATCCTCCTCGGTGGTGACGCCCAGCCGGGCCGTCAGGTCGCGTGCGATGTCCTCTGGAAGGTCCAGTGTTCCGCGCGGCATCGTTCGTCCTTTTGAAAGGCAGAGGGGGAGTCCGCCGGACCGGACCATTCCACAGGTCACGCCCTACCGCGAGTCCCCATCTGTCCCCACGACACATGTTTCATGACGTGTGAGGTCCTCTCGGTCCGGGTCCCGGAGAGGGCAGCAAGCGGCGCACCATCTCCAGCAGCTCCTTCACCGACACAGGCTTGCGCAGGTAGTCCACCGCGCCCCCAGGCTGGAAGGGGCTGCCGGACAACACGACGATGGGCACGCCCTCCAGCATCCGCTCTTTCGACAACCGTAAGAGAAAGGACTGGCCATCCAGCACCGGCATCATCAGGTCCAACAGCACCAGCGCCGGAGGCGGGTTGGCCTTGAGCCAGGCCCACGCATCCTCACCATGTACGCACTGCGCGACCTGATAGCCCTCCATCTCCAGCAGCGTGCTGACCGCGTCGCGAATGTCTTCTTCGTCCTCGATCAACAGGACGAGAGAGGGACTGTCTGGCATACGGGTCTCCACTCGCTCCTGTCACGTTCGAGTTTCCTCGTGACGTCTGGCCTCCGTGCGTTCGCCGGACGATATGGGGGTCGTCGGGCAAAAGCGGGAGTGGCGTTGACACGTAGATTCACAACGGTTGACCCCGGGTCCTGATTCTCGAAAAGAGGTCGCGAAAGAGGTCGCGAAGGACCGGGGTTGACGATCGCGGGGACGCGCCTTACGGCCTGCGGGGCGTGCGATGCTCGCCTTACCCTGTCAGTAGGGGGTGCTAGGTTCGGGGCATGATCGAGTCCATCACGCTCCAGAACTTCAAGAGCTTCGGCGAGGAGCAGGTCATTCCACTGGAGCCCATCACGGTGCTCGTGGGGCCGAACAACTCGGGCAAGTCGAACTTCATGAGCGTGGCGCGGTTCCTGAAGAACAGCCTCGTGGCCGGCATCAGCACCGCCGCGAACCAGGAAGGGGGCTTCCTCCTTCACACGCCGCCTTCCGGAAACAACCGCTGCATCATCGGCTGGCGGATGGATGGCATTCAGTACTCCGCGACCCTGGGTGCGGACCTGTCCGTCGTCGAAGAGAAGGCCTTCGACACGACCGGGAACAAGGTCGATTTCAACGGCGCCACGATTCGCACCAATACCCAAGGCATTGGCCTTATCCGGCGCGACAGCGACACGTTCACCTTCGCCAAGTCAAACCTGGGAGTTGCAACCCCCATCCCGCTCCTCGGCCTGTGGGCGCCCTTTCGCAACACCCGGTTCATCAAGCTCTCGCTTGGCGCACTGCGGGCCGACAGCGAAGTCATCCCAGAGCCGGAGATCGGCTCGGATGGTCGCGGGCTCGCGGCCGTCATCGGTCTCTGGCGCGGCGCCATGCCGGAGAAGGTCGAAGCGCTGAGTGGCTTCCTGTCCCGCTGCCTGCCCGAAATGAAGGACGTGCTCGTCCGTCCAGCGCCCACGCCGGGCCATCAACGCCTGTGGTTTCGGCAGAGGGATGGATTGGAGTTCGATGCCGAGCATGTCTCCGACGGCGTCCTCGCGTTCACCGCGCTGGCCATGCACGCGCTGAGCGCGGAAAAAGGACAACTGCTGTGCGTCGAGGAGCCCGAGCAGTCCATCCACCCGAAGCGACTTCGTGAGCTGGTGGATCTCCTCAAGGACATCGTCCGCGAACGTGGCTGCCAGTTCATCATCGCGACCCACTCGACGGTCCTTCTCAACGCCTTCCGCGACGAAACCGAAGCCATCCTGCTCTTCCGCCGCTCCGAAACTGGAACGCGCGTGAAGCGTTTGAGCGATGTGCCGGAGTTGGTGGAAGCCCTCCAGCAGGCACCGCCCGGGGAGCTCCTGGAGACGGGTGCTTTCAGCGCGGCGTTTTGAGGGTCCCTGTGCTCACGGTCGCCATTGCCAGTGAGTTCCAGGCCTACGACGGCGAACTCTACCGCTATCTCCTCGAACGGATCCTCGGCACCTCCGTCCAAGCGTGGAAGAGCGAGATCGAGTTCAACGGATGCAGGCATGTGCGAAAGCAGGCCGGGTTGTACCTGGAGGAAGCCGCGCGGCAGGGCGTCCGCCACGCACTCGTCGCCATCGACAACGACGGAGGCAGTAAACGCGGGCTCCCACATCTCACGGAGCACGATGCCACTCGTGAATGCGCGGATCCTGACGGCTGTCGCGTGTGCTGGCTGCACAGCACCCTTCCCACAAGCTGGCGCGAGGACCCCTATCGCTCCTGCGTGGTCGTGCCCGTGCAGACGCTGGAGACGTGGCTCCTCGTCAGCAAGAACCACCGGTTCACCGAACCGTCTCCGGAGCAGCGCTACCAACGAACCGTCCTGAAGAAGGACTGCTTCGGCAAGCCTCTGCCTTCCAGCCAGGAACAGAAGCGCATCGCGCTCGAGTGGCTCCAGCATCCGGAAGCCCTCGCGAGACTGGCACAACGCCCCAGCTTCCAGGCATTCATCGACCAGGTGAAGACCTGGTGAGGCTCAGGGGGCTGGCGGGTTCGGCACGTCCCGATCCAGGGGACGCGGCTTCCGAGAAAGCCACTGCGCCAGAGCGCCATCCAGGATTCGACCTGTCGTGGCCTCGTCGTACTTGAGCGAACGCCCCAGCGATCGGGCCGCGTTCATCAACACGGCCTCCAGCTTCGTGATTGCCCGCAGCGTCGCGTTGTTCATCCCCAGCGCGCCCATCCTCCGCCGTGCTTCCTCACTGGCACGCGGAGGACCCAGCACGGGAAGGTAATTCACCAGGGCAGACGCGAGCACCTCGGGTCCTACCTCACGGGCGAGGGCGGCGAAGCGTTCGCTGAGAAGCAGGACGAACCGCTCCAGTTCCTGCCGCTCGTCAACCATGCGCGTCCCTGTGTCGAAGGACCAGACCGTGAACGCCTCCGAGTGGGGAACGCGCATCTCCGACAACTGCTTGAGCAGCGAAAGGGTGATGACGTACTCCGGCGCTCCACCAGGGCTCTCCAACCGGACGCCGACGACCTGACTCCCGGACCGCAGCCGCTCCTTGAGCAGGCGCAGGAAGGGCTCGCCCTCTGGCCCCTCCAATGCCTGGCGGATCCACATGTTCCAGTCCCCGGTCATCCCGGAAGGGTCCATCCTTCCCCCCACTTCGTCAACCTGCTGGACAGCCAACATCCTCACCCTGTCGAATGCCCTGCCCGCTCCTCACCGCTCCGGCAACACCACGCCGTAACGTGCCAGGTCCTCCGGCGTGTTCACGTTCGCCAACGCGCGTGCCCGCGGATCCACGGCGCGCAGCGCGGCTTCGGGCAGCGTCCGGGTCCGGAAGCGCGACAGCACCTGGCGCAGGGACGGGTCTTCCGCCAGCGCGTCACCCCACCGCGCCACCAGCTCCGCGCGGTACGCGGCGAGCAACGGCTCCCAGCGTCCCTCGCGCTCGAAGCACACCGCGTCCACGTCCTCCGCCCGCGCCTCCAGCACCACGCGCGCCACGGCCTGCGTGATGAACGGCATGTCGCACGCCACCGCGAACACCCACGGCGTGCGCGCCGCGCCCAGCGCCGCGTGCACGCCGCCCGGTGCGCCCTTGCCCGCCACCGCGTCCGCCACCGTGCGCAGTCCGAAGCGCGCATAGGGCGCCGGTGCGTTCGCCACCAGCAGCACGTCCCCGAACGACGCCCCAAGCCCCACCAACCGCTCCAGCACCGGGCGCCCCTCCACCGTCAGCAGGCCCTTCACCACGCCGCCCAGCCGGGTCCCCTGCCCTCCGGCCAGGATGGCCAGCGTCACGTCGGGAAAGGTCGCGGATCCGTCCATGTCCACGGAACGCTACACAGCTTTCCCTCCGTCCACGCTTGCTTGAATCCTGTCTCTTATA
>NZ_RAWD01000108.1:0-27459 GCF_003612065.1 Corallococcus sp. CA047B | reverse complement strand
GGGAGGGGGCCGGGGGCTACCGCGCGCCGGACGCGGGGAGCGGCGCGGGGCTGGAGAGGCCCAGGCGGCGCAGCATCACCTGCCGGATGGAGGGGATGCGGAAGCGGAAGATGAAGGCATCCGCGTAGTAGTGGGCGAGCACCACCGCGAAGCCCAGGGACGTCAGGCCGCGAAGCAGGGGATGCGACAGCGCTCCGCTCCCGATGCTGAGCGAGCCGCGCACAGGCCCATCCAGCAGGAAGCCGTGCACCACGCCCAGCGCGAGCAGCGGGAGCATGGCCAGGACCATCGCGGGCCAGATGAACGCGCGGCGCAGGCGGGGCGCGTCGCCTTCGCGCGGCTCCAGCATCCGCGCGCTGATCATGTAGTACTCCAGCCCGTGCATGCCCGGCAGCATCACGTAGCCCCACTCCGGGGCCACGAGCGCCAGGCCCGTCGCCGTCGCCATGCCCAGGAGGTAGAGCACCTTGGGACCGCTGGCGGTGCCGGAGCGCAGCACGGAGCGGAACAGCAGCAGGAAGTAGCCCAGCCACAGGGCGATGAGCACGGGCAGCATCTGCCACTGCAGCACGCGGCCCTGGCCCACGTCCAGGTACGCGGTGGCGTTGGGCGCGGCGGACTCGGCGACGAAGAAGATGCGGACCAGCAGGATGGACAGGAGCAGCGGGACGTAGAACTGCTGGAGCCTGCGCTCGAGGGGGGAGGGGGGCGCGAGGCCCACCTGTCCGCCGCGCAGGCCGTGCAGTGACCACAGGCCCCGGTGCTGCGACAGGGTGTGGTGCATGCCGAAGACGTTGAAGATGACGGCCACGGCGAAGGTGTGGATGGCGCGGTCGGCGTAGAAGGTGAAGAAGAAGCCCGCGCCCACCGCGAGCATGGCGAGCGTGCCCGCGAGGATGTTCCGGGGCTGGCGGGGGGCGGCGGTGAGCACGTCCCGGTGCACGCCGAAGAGCAGGAACGTGAGCACCACGTGGGTGGCGTTGCCGAGGATGTTCTGGGCGGTCCAGGACATCAGCCGGTGGGCCCCATCCGCGGACGTGGGCGCCAGGAACGCGCTGGCCCCTGCGGCGCAGAGGGTGAGGGCCAGGGGAATGGCGAGGATGGCCAGGTCGGCCCCGGGAGAGAACAGCCACAGGCGGCGGAAGCGCAGCGAGCCGGGCACGGCCGGCGCGTCCTGCTCGGGGGAGGTGGCGACTCCGGGGCTGAGCGGTGTCATGGCGCGGGGAGTATAGCGGGGCCCCGGAGTCCCCAGAACCCGGGTGGCCGCCGGTTGCCCTGCCCGCTGGCCTGGCGGGGGACGGGGGCTCAAGGATTCAGCGTGGCATGGGGCAGGGGGCCTCTGGTTCCAGTCCAGGGCCCACGGCATGTGACGCGACAAGTCTCAAGAACGCCTCATGCTGTATGGATTGGAGGTCATGGTGGACATGGGCTCGTGGCTGCCGAATTGTCTCGACAGGGAGTGGGGCCGGGGCGTCGCGTGGGGGGTTGGGTTGATGGTCTTCACGGCAGGTCAAACAGGCTGCCGCCGCGTGGTTCATGAAGATCGCTTCAACGACATCCTTCCTGGGTGCCGCGCTCTTCCGACGGTCAGCTCTCCGTGCGACTGCCCTCCCTCGGCGTCGCGAGATGAGTTCTGTCCGATTGAGGGTCAGGCCCCCTTCGTCGCTACTGCCTGCACTGCTCGTCCTGTCGTGATTTCGTCGGCGGGAAGCAGGGCTGACGCCGCTGCCAGTCGCGAACTGGATTCGAGTGTCGTGCTTGATGGCGACCGTCCAGAATGGACCGTCAACTCGGAGATTCCTCCATGGCCATGCAATAAGAGGCGCGCGTCCTGGAAGAGGCGCTTCCTGGAGGTCCATGTCAGTTCCGGAGACTGCAGCGTCTCCGTGGCGCCGCCCGATGACAGTGGTCGCTGTCCGGTGGTCTGGCGTGAGTCAGAGCAGTTGATTGGTGATGTGGGAATGCCACCGACCGACCTTGTCTACGCGCTCGATCCCGATAAGGACGTGCTCTTGTGTGGACGTTGGTGGCGCTGCGGGTGTGATGAAGAGCGGCCCTGAGTGGGCAGGCACAGGATGTTCTTTGGGGGCGGAGCTCGTCGGTCGGGCCCATACCGCAGGTACCCATGCTCCTGTCCTGCGCGCCCCGTCGATGCCGTGTCAGCCTCGCGTCTTACGGGGCCTGCCGACCGGGGCCACCCGGGCCTACTCCCGAGGAGGGATAGGGTTCTTCCCCGACCCGGCCCCGTGCTAAAACGGGGATGTCCATGGAAGGCCGACTGCTGCTGAAGAACTGTGCCGTGTTCCGTGCGGACGGTCGCGTCCGCCACGGCATGGCCGTCGTGGTCGAAGAGGGCCTCATCCGCCGCGTCGCCCCGGACGCCGAGGTGCCCGTGCTCCCCGGTGACTGGGAGGTCGCGTGTCGCGGCCGGCTCGTCGCCCCCGGCCTCGTGGACTGTCACTCGCACCTGGTCAACGGCCAGCTGCTTCCGCCCAACGGCGACTTCCTCCTGCGCCAGCCCCGCTCGCGCCTGGAGCGGATGCGCCAGGTGGCCAACCTCCTCATGGCCGAGGACGTTGAGATCCTCACCCGCTTCGCCGCCGCGCGCGCCCTCCTCGATGGCGTCACGCTCGTCGTCGACCACCTGTCCTGTCCCACCGACGTCTCCGGCGGCCTGGACGCCCAGGCCCGCGCCGCCGACGCGCTGGGGCTGCGCCTGGTCACGTCCCACTCCACCCACAGCCTGGATGGGCCCGCCCAGGCCGACGCCCAGGCCGACGCCAACGCGGACTTCGTGCGCCGCCACCGCGACCACCCCCGGGTGCGCGGGGCGCTGGGCTTCCATGCGTCGTACACGTGCGAGGACTTGCTGCTGTCCCGCATCTCCCGCCTGCGCGAGGAGCTGAACGCGCCCCTCGTCTTCCACCTCGCGGAGAGCGAGGACGACCTCTCCGCCACCTACGCCGCGCACGGCCGCCGCGTCGTGCCCCGCCTGGATGCACTGGGCCTCCTGGGCCCCTTCGCCATCGCCGGCTATCCGCGCGCCGTGGAACGCGCTGAAGCCGAACGGCTGGCCGCCTCCGGCACCTTCGTCGCCCTCACGCCCCGCGCCACCCGCTCATTCGAGCGCGTGGGCGAGTCCGCGGAAGGCCCGCTGTCCAGCCTCCACCTCGTGGGCCTGGGCACCGGTGGCCATGGCACCCTCCAGGAGGAGCTGAGCGCGGCCCTCGCCGGCATGCTGCACCTGGCCCGCTCCGGCCGGATGCCGGACCTGGACGATTCGCTGGCGCACCTGTTCGTCAGCGGCCCCGCGGAGCTGTGCACCCGCCTGTATGGCCGTCCCTCCGGCGGCGTGGACGAGGGCAGCATCGCGGACCTCGTCGTCTACGACGCCATCCCCGCCGCCGACCCGGAGACCGGCTACTCGCCCTTCCTCCTGGGACAGCTCGTGCCCTCGCGCGTGGCCTGGACGCTGGTCAACGGCCGGGTCTGCGTGCGCGAAGGCCAGTTGCTGGGCAGCGACTACGTGGACCTGGCCCGGGACGCCGCCGCCGCCCTGGCCCGCGTCTGGTCCCGCGCGCGGCTGGGCACGTAGGGTAGAAGGGGCGCGTGAGTGCCCTGCCTCCCCGCCTCGTGGACACCCTTCGCGCCGCCCGCGCTCGCCGGGGTGCGCTGCTCTCCGACGCTTCCACCACCGCCTTCCGCCTGCTGAACGGCGCCGCGGACGGCGTGCCCGAAGTCACCGCGGATGTCTTCGGTGACGTCGTCGTCGTCAGCCTCTACCGCGACCTGTCCGACGCGGAGGAGACCTCACTCCTCGACGCCGCCGTCACCGCCTGGACACCCCGGAGCGTCTACCTGAAGCGCCGCCCCCGCGAGGCCCGCGTGCTCGCCAACGTGGCGAAGGACGCGCTCGCTCCGGAGGCCGCCGCCCGGGGGGAGCCGGCGGAGGACTTCGTCGCGAAGGAGAGCGGCCTGGGCTTCCACATCCGCCCGGGGCAGGGCCTCTCCGTGGGCCTCTACCTGGACATGCGCGACACCCGCGCGTGGCTCAAGTCCCAGGCCCGGGGCCTCACCGTGCTCAACCTCTTCGCGTACACCTGCGGCTTCGGGGTCGCCGCGACGGCGGGTGGCGCGAAGCGCGTGCTCAACCTGGACGCCAGCCGCCGCGTGCTCGAATGGGGCGAGGAGAACGCGCGCCTCAACGGCCAGGGCGTGGACCGCTACGACTACGTGGCCGGTGATGTCTTCGATTGGCTCCAGCGCCTCGCCAAGAAGGGCGAGTCCTTCGACGTCGTGGTGGCGGACCCTCCCTCCTTCTCGAACACCAAGACGAACCGCTTCTCCGCCGCGCGCGACTACTCCCGGCTGGCGGAAATTGCCGCGCGGGTGGTGGCCCCCGGCGGTCGGTTGGTTGCCTGCTGCAACCTCGCGGGCCTGCCCGTGCGCCGGTTCGAAGCCATGGTGCTCGAGGGAGTGACGCGGGCTGGCAGGGCAGGGCGGACGGTGGGGTCGCTCGGTCCCTCGGGGCTCGACTTTCCAACACCTCCCGGCGAGGAGCCGGCGCTCAAGGTGCACGTCGTCCAACTTCGTTAGCGCCTCCGGGCGCGGCGCGGCTACATTGCCGGCATGGCTCCCGCTGCCTCCGCGCCCCCGCGCGACGCCGTCCGCTTCGGCAACTACAAGCTCATCGACCGGATCGCCGTGGGGGGCATGGCGGAGATCTTCCTCGCGCACCAGGTGGACTCGCGCGGTGACGAGACGCCCATCGTCATCAAGCGCATCCGTCCCCACCTGTCCAAGCACGCCGCCTTCGTGAAGATGTTCCTCAACGAGGCGCGGCTGGCGTCCCAGCTCAACCACCCCAACATCGTGCAGATCCACGACCTGGGGAAGATCGTCGACAGCTACTTCATCGCCATGGAGTACGTGTCCGGCCGCGACATGCGCCGCATCGTGCCCAAGGCGGAGGCCATGGGGATTCCCTTCCCCCTGGTGTACGCGCTGAAGATCGCCTCCTGCGTCTGCGCGGGCCTGCACTACGCGCACCAGAAGAAGGACCTGCACGGCAACCCGCTCAACATCGTCCACCGCGACGTGACGCCGGAGAACATCGTCGTCGCCTTCGACGGCTCGGTGAAGGTGCTCGACTTCGGCATCGCCAAGGCCGCCAACCAGGTGGAGGAGACGCGCTCCGGCGAAATCAAGGGCAAGCTCAGCTACATGAGCCCGGAGCAGTGCCTGGGCCGGCCGCTGGACTGCCGCAGCGACATCTTCTCGCTGGGCACCGTCCTCTACGAGTGGCTCACCGGCTTCAAGCTCTTCACCGGCGAGTCCGACGTCGCCGTGATGCGCAGCATCACCGAAGCGAAGATCTACGCGCCGTCCTACTTCCGCGAGGACCTGCCGGAGCGCGTGGAGGCCATCCTGATGCGCGCGCTCGCCCGCGACCGCGAGCGCCGGTACGCGACGGCCGCGGACATGCAACGCGACCTGGACGCCTTCCTGGACGCGTACGACTTCACGCCCACGCCGCTGCACCTGGCCAACTTCGTCAAGCAGCTCTTCGAGGACGAGCGCTCGCAGGAGCTGCGCCGCGTCTCCACGCGCCAGTCCTCCGCGCCCACCTCCGAGGAGGCGCTGGAGCTGGCGGAGGTGGTGGCGTCCGTGGACGGCCCGCCCACGGAGGCGATGCGCCTGGATGACAGCTCCAGCACGGAGCCGCGCCTGCTCGCGCTCCCCCTGGACCCCGTGCTGTACGAGAAGCTGGAGGCGCAGGCGCGCAAGGCCGGGGTCAGCACCGCGAAGCTGGTGGCGGACCTCCTGGAGGGCTGGCTGAAAACGCGCTGAAGGAGCGCGTCCCGGTCTTCACGTCATGCCCCGGCTGAAGTTGACGCTCGAATACGATGGCACCCGGTACGTGGGCTGGCAGGTGCAGCCCAACGGCCCGTCCATCCAGTCCACGCTCCAGGACGCGCTCCACAAGCTCCTGGATGAGCGCGTGTTCGTGGCCTCCGCGGGCCGCACCGACTCCGGCGTGCACGCCACGGGGCAGGTGGCGTGCTTCGACGCCGGGCGCGTGCTGCCGCTGAAGGCCTACACCATGGGCCTCAACGGCATCCTGCCTCCGGACATCGCGGTGGTGGGCGCGGAGGAGGTGTCCCCGGACTTTGATCCGCGTCGCTGGTCGCGCGGCAAGCGCTACCGCTACCGGCTGAGCAACCGGCGCATGCGCTCGCCGCTGCTGCGCACGACGCACTGGGAGCTGTTCGCCCCGCTGGACGTGGAGGCCATGCGCCGCGCGTCACAGGCCCTGCTGGGCCGGCACGACTTCTCCGCGTTCCGCGCCGCGGACTGCCAGGCGAAGCACGCGGTGCGCGAGGTGCGGCAGGTGCGCGTGGAGGGCACGTCCGGCGACGCGGTGTCCGTCGTCGTGGAGGGCACCGCGTTCCTCAAGCACATGGTGCGCAACCTGGTGGGCACGCTGGTGGAGGTGGGCAAGGGACGCCGCCCCGAGGCCTGGGTGGCCCAGGTGCTGGCGTCGCGCAACCGGAAGCTCGCGGGCGCCACCGCGCCGCCGCAGGGGCTGGTGCTGGAGGAGGTCTTCTACGGCGACGGCCCGCCCCCTCGCTCGGCGGGGGACGCGGCCGTCTTGGAAGAGGACGAGGGGTGAGAGTGCGCTAGGCTTTCGGGCCGTGAGCCCCAAACCCGGTGTCCTCGAGCCGTTGCGCGTCCGCATCCGTCGCTTCCAGTTCATCGTCGGACTGGGGTTCCTGTCGCTCGTGCTGGGCGCGATGCTCAGCGTGTCGCTGATGGCCCGCCTGAAGGGGCTGGTGGGCGCGCTGCCCGCCCAGTTCCTCCAGCTCGTCGTGGCGGTCGTGCTGCAGGATCTGTGGGTGCTGGGCGTGCTGCCGGCCCTCTGCTACGTCGGCGCGCGCATCGTGCCGCTGCGTCCGTGGAGCACGGCGCTGGGCTCCGCTGCGACCGGTGGCGTCTTCGTCGTCGCGCTCAGCTTCGTGAGCGACGGCGGGGATGTGCTGACGCAAGGGTGGGGGCTCGCGTCGGTGCTGCGCCTCGCGACCTTCGCGGGCGGCATCCTGCTCAGCGCCCAGGCCATCCGCGCGGGGCGGACCGCCGCCGAGCGGGGCTCCTCCGCCGCCCAGGTGAAGGCCGTGGCGCGTCAGTCGGAGTACGACGAGTTCCTCAAGGCCGCGGAGGCCGACGGCGCGCGCATGGAGCAGCGCGACCAGGCCGCCGCTGCTGCCGCTACCGCGCCCGCCGCGTCCCCGGCCACGCCCGAGGGGCAGGACTCCCCCCCGGGCGAAGCACCGAAGACGCCCGCGGCCTGAGGGCCGCGGGGCCAGCAGGGACTACGGGTAGCAGGCCGCCTGACGCAGGCCGGTGTCCTCGTCGAAGCCGAGCGCGACGTTGAAGTTCTGCAGCGCCTGCCCGGCCATGCCCTTCACCAGGTTGTCCAGCGCGGCCATCACCGCCACGGAGCGGCCCTTGGTCGCCACGGAGATGTCGCAGAAGTTGCTGCCGGTGACGGCCGCGACGCGCGGCGTGCCCTCCACGATGCGCACGAACTTCGAGCCCTCGTAGTAACGGCGGTACTTCTCCGTCAGCGACTGCGTCACCACCGCGCCGCCGTGCTCCGGCCACTCGAACTGCACGGTGGCGAAGATGCCGCGCACCATGGGCGCCGAGTGCGGCACGAACGCCAGCCGGTGCCGGGACGCCCCGTGCGCCACCAGCATCACCTCCACCTCCGCCTCGTGCTGGTGCTCCAGCGGCTTGTACGCGCGGAAGTCGTGCGCGCGCGTCGGGTGGTGCGTGCCCTCACCCGGCAGCGAACCGGAGCCGGACGAGCCCGTCACGCCCGACACGGCCAACAGGCCCAGGCCCGGCGTGGCCGCGATGGGCAAGAGCGCCAGCTGCACCGCCGTGGCGAAGCAGCCCGGATTGGCGATGCGCCGGGCCGTCTTCACCTGCTCGCGCTTCCACTCGGTGAGCCCGTAGGTGAACGTGCCCAAGAGCTCCGGCGCGGGGTGCGGCCGGCCGTAGGCGCCCGCGTAGCGCCCCGGGTGGTCCAGGCGGAAGTCGGACGACAGGTCCACGAGCAGCATCCGGTCCGTGAGGCCCGCGTCCGCCCACTGCTTCTCCAGCCCCGCGAACTGCGACGCCAGCTCCCCGTGCCCCAGCGCGCTGAACACCACCGGGCGCGGCGAGTCCGCAAGCCAGCGCCAGTCCGGCTCCGCCTCGAAGCGGCCGTCCACCAGCCCGCGCAGGTGCGGGTGCACCTTGTGGATGGGCGAGCCGGCGTGGTGCCGGGACACCGCGCGGATGCCGGCCGCGCCGGGATGCCCGGAGAGGAGTCGCAACAGCTCGCCTCCGCCAAAACCGGAGGCTCCCAGGATGTAGATGTGCGCAGGCGTCGTCATGACTTCCTCCCCGCGCCCAGCCGGGGCGCGAGCTTCTCCACGATGAGATTTCCCAGGGCATTCGGATCCGCGCGCGCGTTGCGCGCCGGCAACCCCACCACCTGCTCCACGAAGCGCACGCCCACCGCGTTGTCCGTCGCGGGCCCGGCCACCATGTCCATCTCGATGCCGTACACCTCGCGCAGGTGCCGCACGCCACCGGCCGCGCCGACCGGGTCGTTGGCGCAGAGGATGAACGCGCCGCCCAGCGCCTTGAGCTCCGGATCCGCCAGGATGGCCTGCACGCCGTACTCACCCATGATGCCGTCGCCCGTCTCCGCGACGATGACGTCCACGTCCTGGGCCGCCATCTCCGAGAACACGATGCGCGCGACCTTGGACGCCGTGCGCGCGCCGGTGCAGACGATGCCCGCGTCGGTGAAGTCCATCACCACGTCCGCGCCGCTGTCCTGCATGGCCAGGGTGTCGCGCATCAGCGACACGCCGGTGAGCTTGGCGCCGCCCACGCGGTAGCCCGCCTGGGACAGCTTTCGCACCACGACGCTGGCCGCGTACGTCTTGCCCGCGTTCATGCACGTGCCCACCACGTAGACCACCGGACACGTCACCGCCCGCGACGTGCCCTTGAGCGCGCCCGCGGAGACGTGCGCGTGCACGCCCGCTCGGGACTGGAACTCCGGGAACGTCAGCACCTGGCCCAGGACTTCCGCCTCGAAGGGCGCGCCCACGCCGGGGTTGTGCGACGTGCACTTCCCGATGACGCCGCCCATGTTGAGGATGTGGAGCCGGTCGCCCACCGTGACGGACGTGGGCACCACGCCCTCGTAGCCGTGCAGGGCGTTGCGGTGGCCCAGCGCGCCCACAACGATGTCGCCCGCGTGCAGCGTGACGAGCCGGCCGTTCACGTCCTCCAGCTGGTTGTAGACGGTCTTCTCCCCGTGGATGCGGACCGCGATGACCGCGCCCTCCTCGCACTTCACCTCGTCCGCGAGGTGCACCGTGCGGCCCACCTGGAGGTTGCGAGTGACACTGCCCACCTTGTCGACCTGGATCTTCATGTCACTTGGCTTTCTGCGAGAGCATCTGCGCGACACCGTAGAGTTTGGCGAACCCCGCCGCTTCCGTCCCCGTCCACAACACGTTGGCCTCTCCGTACGTCGCCACCTTCGCGTCCATCAGCGAGTGCGGCGAACGCACGCCTTCCACGACGTGGATGCGCGGGGTGAGCACCAGCTTCACCTCGCCCGTCACGCGGTCCTGCGAGGAGGCGAGGAACGCCTCCAGGTCCTTCACCACCGGGTCGAAGAAGTGCCCCTCGTGGAGCAGCGACCCGTACAGGTTGCCCAGCGTCTCCTTCCAGAAGAGCTGCTTGCCCGACAGCACCAGCTTCTCCAGCTCGCGGTGCGACGCGATGAGCAGGTGCGCCGCGGGCGCCTCGAAGCCCACGCGGCCCTTGATGCCCAGGATGGTGTCGCCCAGGTGCACGCCCCGGCCGATGCCGTACGTGCGCCCCAGCGCGTTCAGCTTCTCCACGATGGCCACCGCCGACAGCGCCTTGCCATCCAGCGCCACCGGCACGCCCTTCTCGTACGACACCACCAGCGGCAGCGGCTTCAGGTCGGTGGGGATGACGCCGCCGGGGAAGGCCGCCTCGGGCAGCGTGCTCCACGAGTCGAGCGTTTCGCTGCCGCCCACGGACGTGCCCCACATGCCCTCGTTGACCGAGTACGCGCCCAGCTTCGCGGGCAGGTGCACGCCCCGCTCCGCGAGGAAGTCCAGCTCCTGCTTGCGCGACAGCCCCAGGTCCCGGATGGGGGTGATGAGCTGGAGCGTGGGCGCGAGCGTGCGAAAGGCCACGTCGAAGCGGACCTGATCATTTCCCGCGCCGGTGCTGCCGTGGGCCACGGCCTGCACGCCCAGCTTCTCCGCCATGCGCACCGCTTCCACGGCCTGGCAGGCGCGCTCGGCGGAGACGCTCAGCGGATACACCTGGCCGCGCAGCACGTTGCCGGCGATGAGGAAGCGCAGGTAGCCCTGGAAGAGGGTGTCGCGCGCGTCCACCGTGTGGTGCGCCACCGCGCCCAGCTTCAGCGCCAGGGCCTGGATGCGCTCCAGCTGCTCGGGCGGAAAGCCGCCCGTGTCCACGGTGACGGTGGTGACGTCCCAGCCCTGCTCGCGCAGGTACACCGTGCAGAACGCGGTATCGAGGCCACCGGAGAACGCCAGCACCACGGACTTCTTGCTCATGCTCAGGACTCCTCTTCTTCAAAAAGGGATGGGAAAACTCAGGCGGCCCAGACGCGCTCGGCGGCCTGGGTCTGCTGCGCGTGGGTGCGCGTGAGCCACTCGCGCGCGTCCGCCAGTTCCTCGCGCGCGGTGGCGAGGCCCAGGTTGCCGGCGCCACCCAGGTGGGTGGCCGTCAGCGCGCCGCGGTCCGGCTGGAAGGTGCCGTCGTTCAACTGACGGCCCACCTCCCGGTACGCGTCGCGAAAGGGCAGGCCCTTGGCCACCAGGGCGTAGGCATGGTGCGCGGCGTAGAGCGAGTCGTCGCACGCCGCGCGGGCCTTGTCCGCGTTCACCTTCAGCGCGGGCACCAGCCGCGCCAGCACCTCCAGGAGCGCCTTCGTGCTGGCCAGCGCCTGGAAGGTGGGGCGCTTCAGCAACTGGAAGTCACGGTGGTAGCTGGACGGCAGACCGCCCGCCACCGCCTCCACTTGGTGCGCGAGGCCCCGGAGCTCGCGGCAGCGGCCTCGCGCCAGCTCCACGACGTCCGGGTTCTTCTTCTGGGGCATGATGGACGAGCCCGTGGTGAAGGCATCCGGCAGGGCCAGGAAGCCGAACTCGTCCATGCTGTAGAGCTGCACGTCCCACAGCCACTTCTCCAGAGTGCCCGCCACCGAGCACGCCCAGGTGAGCAGCGCCGCCTCATGCCGCCCCCGACTGTCCTGCGCGTCGATGGGGCTGCGTTGAACCCGAGTGAAACCAAGCAACCGCGCGACATATTCACGGTCGATGGGAAGCGGCACGCCGAAGCCCGCCGCCGCGCCCAGCGGACAGCGATCAATCCGGCCCCACACGCCCTTGAGCGCCTCCAGCTCCTCCAGCAGCCCTTCCGCGAACGCCATGCCCCACAGCCCGAAGGTGGACGGCATCGCGCGGCGCAGGTGCGTGTAGCCGGGCAGGGGCAGGTCCGCGTGGCCCTCCGCGAAGTCGAGGAACGTGCCGGCCAGCTCCGCCGTGCGCGCGCCCAGGGCGAGCAATTCCTCGCGCAGGTACAGGCGCAGGGCCAGCAGCACCTGGTCGTTTCGCGAACGCGCCAGGTGGATGCGCTTGCCCGCCTCACCCGTGCGCTCCACGAGCGCGGCCTCCAGCGCGGTGTGGCCGTCCTCCTGCTCCGGGCGGATGACGAAGCGGCCCGCGCGCGCCTCGGCGTGCAGGTCGTGCAGGGCGGCGACGAGCGACGTGGCGGCCTCCGGCGCCAGCAGGCCCACGTGCGCGAGCATGCGCGCGTGCGCGGCGCTGCCCAGCGCGTCGTGCGGCACGAGCGACAGGTCCACCACGGGGTCGTCGCCCACGGTGAAGGCGTGGATGGCCGAGTCCAGCGGCTGGCCCTTGCCCCACAATGTCTCAGCCACGCGCCACCTCCTCGGAATAGCCGTGCAGCAGTCGTCGATAGAACGCGAGCCCCGCCTCCAGCTCCGCGCGCGTGAGGTACTCGTTCGCCTGGTGGCTGCGGAGCGTGTCGCCCGGCCCCACCTTCACCGCCGGCACGTCGCCCAGGAACGCCCAGTCGGACGTGGTGCTGGAGCCCACCGTTGCCTGTCCCGCCGCCGCCACCGCCGCGCGCACCAGCGGATGCGCCGCGTCCGTGCCCTTGGGCAGGTAGCGCGCCGAGTGCACCACCACTTCACTCTCCAGCGCCGCGCCCACGTCTTCGGCCACCTTCGCGTGGTCCATGCCCGGCGTGGTGCGCAGGTCCACGAAGAACTCGCACCGGTCCGGCACCTGGTTGCGCGCCAGGCCCCCCGACACCTGCGTCACCTGGGCCCGCGCCTCACCCAGCAGTGGGTGCGCGGGAAAGCGCAGCGCGGACACGGCCTGGATGTCCCGGGCCGCCTTGAGGATGGCGTTGTCGAGTCCACCCGTGTGCGCGTGCGCGACATGGCCAGACTTCCCGTGCGCGATGCAGCGGAGCAACAACATGCCCCGCTGCGCCGTGCAGGGCTTGAGCGACGTGGGCTCTCCCACGATGGCGGCGTCCAGCGGCCCCAGCGTGGAGAGCAGGGGCCCCAGGCCCTTGCCGCCCGTCTCCTCCTCGGCGGTGAGCGCGAAGACGTACTCCACACCCTGGGGCGCGCCTTCCTTCAGGAGCGCCTTCGCGGTGAGGAGCATGGCGGTGACGCAGCCCTTGGCGTCGTTGGCGCCCAGGCCGTAGAGGGTGTCGTCCTTCCACACGGCCTCGTGGGGCTCGGTGGTCCACCCGGCGCACGGCTTCACCGTGTCCAGGTGCGAATTGACGAGCAGGCGCTTCGAGCCGCTGCCCACGCTGAACCAGACGTTGTGGCCCTGGCGGTGCACGCGGGCACCCCAGGACTCGGCCTGGCCGGCCACGAGGTCCGCGATGCGGGCCTCGTCACCGGAGACGCTGGGCGTCGCGACCAGCGCGGTGAGCAGCTCGGTGGGGTTCAACCCCTGGCCTCACCGTGCTTCACCGGGTGCTCGCGCACGACCATGGTCCCGCTGCCCTCGTTGGTGAAAACCTCCTCCAGGAGCGCGTCGGACTGCTTGCCGCTGACCAGGTGCACGCTGCCCACGCCGCCCACGAGCGCGTGCCGCATGGCGTGCGCCTTGGGACGCATGCCGCCGGTGAGCCGGCCTTCGGCCTCCAGCGACGCCAGGTCCGCCAGCGTGGCGAGCGAGATGATGGACGACGGGTCGGAGACGTCCTTCAAGAGGCCCGGCACCTCCACCATGAAGAAGAGCTTTTCGGCATGCAGCGCCGCCGCGATGGCCGCCGCCACGGTGTCCGCGTTGGTGTTGTAGACGGCGCCGTCCTGGCCTCCGGACAGCGGGGCGATGACGGGCACGTAGTCCGCGGAGCGCAGGTGCTCCACGACGCGCGTGTCCACCGACTCGATGTCGCCCACGAGGCCGTAGTCCACCATGCGGCCCTGCGTCTCACCGGGCTCGGTGACCATGACGGGCGGGCGGCGGCGCGCCTTGATGAGGCCCGCGTCCACGCCGGACAGGCCCACGGCGGGCACGCCCGCGGCCTGGAGGTCCGCGAGCAGGTCCGTGTGCAGCTTGCCCGCGAGCACCATCTTCGCCGCGTCCAGCACGGGCGCGGAGGTGATGCGGCGGCCGGCCGCCTTCTCGATGGGCAGATGCAGCGCGTCGCAGAGCGCGTCCAGCTCCGGCCCGCCGCCGTGCACCACGACGGGGCGGATGGAGAAGGCCCACAGCAGGGCGATTTGCTCGCACGCCGTCTTGCGGGTGCGCGGGTCGCTCAGCACGGCGCCGCCCAGCTTCACCACGAAGGTCTTGCTGCGGAACTGCTTCACGTACTTCGCGGCATTGCGAAGTGCGGCGTACGGGTCGGGAGACAAGGGCACGGGGGACCTCTGGAAAGTCGAAAAGGGAGTGGAAGGGAAGGGCGGTCGGCGTGGGACTTCAGCCGCCGCGCATCCAGGCCAGGAGGGCGCGCTGCACGTGGTAGCGGTTGCCCGCCTCGTCCACGACGCGGCTGCTCGCGTGGTCCAACACCTCGTCAGAGACCTCCACGTTGCGCCGCACCGGCAGGCAGTGCAGGAACGCCGCGTCCTTGGAGGCCTTCGCCATGTGCCGCCGCGTGGGCATCCACCCGGAATACGACGCGAGCAGCGCCGCCACGTCCGCGGGCGAGTTCGCCGTCGCCGCGGTGGGACCCCAGGACTTCGCGTACACCGCGCGGCTGCCGACCAACGCCTCGTCCTGGTCGTGCGTGTAGGTGATGCTGCCGCCGGTGGCCTTCGCGTACGCCTCCGCCTCCGCGCGAACGGCGGGGTGCAGGTCGAAGCCCGGAGGATGCGCCACGCGCACCTCGCAGCCCGCGGCCGCCGCGGACAGGAGGAAGGAGTTGGGCACCGCCTTGGGCAGCGGCTTGATGTGCGGCGCCCAGGTGAGCGTCACCGGGAGCTTCTTCGTGGTGCCGAACGTCTCGCGCAGCGTGAGCGCGTCCGCCAGGCCCTGGCAGGGGTGCTCGCGCGCGGACTCCATGCTCACCACCGGCACGGTGGCCCACTTGCGGAAGGCGTTGATGACGGGGTCGGCCTCGTCCTCCTCGTCACCGCCACCCTGGGAGAAGGTGCGGATGCCCAGCATGTCCACGAAGCGCGACAGCACCGGCGAGGCTTCCTTGATGTGCTCCGCACGGTCGGTGTTCATCACCGCGCCCGGGCGGTCCTCCAGCTTCCACACGCCGGAGCCCACGTCGAGCACGATGGCGTGCCCACCCGCGCGCAGCATCACCGCCTCGAAGGAGGTGCGCGTGCGCAGCGACGGATTGAAGAACACCATGCCCAGGATCTTCCCGGGGAACAGCGCCCCAGGGTCCTTCTGCTTCCACGCGGCCGCCTGCGAGAGGACCGCCTCGACGCCTTCCGGCCCCAGGTCCTGGATGCGGGTGACATGCTTCATGGGCTTCGTGCTCCCCCGGCCGCGCCGGATGGGTGGGGATCACTGAATATGCACAGAAATGCTTGCATATTCAGCAAGGAGGCGCGGATATTATGCAGAACGGCGCAGCGCGCAAGAACATTCTTGGGGATTTTCATGCGCCTTGCGTGCGTATTCAGCCGCATGCAAGGTGAAGGTGAATGAACCTGGACGACGCCATCCTTCAGCTCATCTCCCGGCAGGAGATCACCGATCAGGCCGTGCTGCAGGAGCAGTTGGAGGCGGCGGGGCACGCGCCCAGCCAGTCCACGCTGTCGCGGCGGCTCAAGAAGTTGAGCGTGCAGAAGGTGAACGGGCGCTATCAGCGCACGGAGGCTCCGCCGGTGGTCGCGGCCATCGCGCCGCGCGTGGCCATCATCGAGGCGCCGCCCAACATGCTGGTGCTGAAGACGGCGCCCGGTTACGCGCAGATCTTCGGGGTGGCGTTGGATCGCGAGGAGGTGGCGGGGCTTGCGGGCACGGTGGCGGGCGACGACACCATCTTCATCGCGGTGAGGGATCCGTCGCTGCTCCAGGCGGTGCGCGCGACGGTGGAGCAGCTCATCCTGCGCGGCCCGGCGTGAACGGAACGCGGCGCACGAGCTCCCACGGGCCTCCCAGGTAGCGCCAGAGGAGCAGGGCCGGCGCGTGCCCGTCGAAGGAGGCCCAGCCCGCGGAGAGCTCCGCGAAGGCGGCCGTCGCGTCCCTGGGCGGGGCCTTGTTCATCAGCGTGACGTGGGGCCGGAAGGGCTGACGGTCCTGCGGCGTGAGCCACTGCGCGAAGGCGCGGGACAGCTCGCGGTGGACGGCGCCCAGGCCCGGGGCGTCCACGTCCACCGCCATGCCTCCGCCCAGCCGGCGCAGCCTTCCGAAGTGGAGCGTGGGGGCCGCGCGTCCGGCGACGGCTTCGAGCGCGGCCTCCACGCTCGCGTGTTCGCGGGGCGGCAGGTGGTGGAAGAGGGAGACGTGCGCGGGGATGAGGTTGCGCTCGGGTGGGAAGTAGCGGCGGCGCAGACCGTCCACGCGCGCGAAGCTCTCCGGATCTGCTTCGGCGGTGATGAGCAGCGGGGCTTCGGCGGACGGGGACATGGTGGATGCTCACTGTCGCCGAAGCCCGGCTTGCTCAGTGCTTCTGCTGCGAGGCGAAGTACTGCTTCACCGCGTCATCAGCGGCCTGTCGGTACTTCGGGATGCGGGTGCGGTCGGCCTCGGCGAGCGCCTGCTTCAAGCGCGCCGCATCGAGGTCCTGGGTGTAGCAGGGCGTGCCCGGCTGCTGGCGCCAGGACTCCGCGAGGCCCCCTGCGTCGATGGCATCGAAGCCCAGCTCTTCCACGAGCTGGAGCACCTTCGCCCGCGCCTCGGGGGGATCGCCCGCGACCGGCAGCGCGATGCGGCCCGGCGTGCCCTTGGGCGCGCCCTTCTCCAGGAGGCTCTTGAAGAAGATGTTGTTGAAGACCTTGATGACCGGCCGGCCGAGATGCTTCGCGACCCACTCGCTCTCGAGCAGGCCGTTGTTGATCTCCGCGATGGAGCCATCGCGTGAGGGGTAGTAGTTGCCCGTGTCGATGACGACGACGTCCTTCGGCACGTTCGCGAAGAGGTCCTTGGGCAGGTCGAGGACCGCCTTCTCGGGGATTGTCACGACGATGACCTCGGCGCCCTTCACCGCGTCGGTGATGGTGCCGGCCTTCGCGCCCGTCTCCGTCGCGAGCTCACGCAGCGTCTCCGGCCCGCGCGAGTTCGCGATCACGACCTCGTGCCCGAGCTTGACCCAACGCCGAGCGAGGGTTCCACCAATGTAGCCGGCGCCAATGATTCCAATCTTCATGTCGCACTTCCTCCTGGCGGCTCTCGTAACGTCCAAGCCGGTCCGGGCCCATACCATCGCCTGCGAGGGTGCGGCCTGTCGGATTCCGCACGTTGGCGAGCGGGTCACGGGCCACCTGCCACATCTGGGCGCCTCATTCACGAGCCCACGCGGAGGGGAACCGACCGGGTGGGGCTGTCGTCGGGGTGCCGTGGACCGCGCGGTGTCACTTGCTCGTGGGCGGCCGCAGGAAAGACCTGTCAGGTGTGCTGTGCCCGTGAGCGCGCGAGCAGGTGGGCTCCCCGGGTCGGAAGCCGTCGTCGGGCCCTCGTACAGACACTGTCCGTAGCACAGGGGGCAGGGGGCTTCCGCCGGGTCCGGCCCGTTCGCTAACGTCCGGGACGGTCGGTCTTTGGGGTCCGACCGCGACGCCATGTCGAATCTTACTTCCGAGCTGGTCGCGGCCTTCCGTGGGGGATGCGCGCGAACCCTTTCACCCGACGAGGAAGTCGGGCTCGCGCCGGTGCTGACGGAGCTCGTCGCGCGCTGCGAGCAGGCGTGGTCCGGCCCGTGGCTCAAGCCCGGCGACTTCGCCGCGCACCTGGGCCTGCACACGCCCGCGGGCGAACCCCTGGGGGACGCCCTGGCCGCGCTGTGCTGCGAGGACCTGTACCTGGCGCTGGCGGCGGTGGAGGGGCACCGGGCCGCGCTGGAGGCGCTGGAGGCCACCGCGCTGGTGCCCGCCGGACGCGCGGTGCGCCGCGTGGAGGACTCGAACGCGTTCGTGGACGAGGTGCTCCAGCTCACCCGCCTGCGGCTCCTGGTGGAGGACAGCACCCGGGCGCCACGCCTCATGGCGTACGCGGGCCGGGGGCCGCTGCGTCGGTGGGCGGAGGCCGTGGCGCTGGGCGTGGCGCTGTCGCTCAAGCGCAGGCCGGAGCGCACCAGCCCGCTGGACGACGCGGTGATCGCCGCGACGCTGGGGACGCATGATCCGGAGCTGGAGCTCATCCGCCACCGCTCCCGCCCCGCCTTCCGCGCCGCCTTCGCGGAGGCCCTGGCGGCCCTGTCCCCGCGCGACCGCAACCTGCTGCGCCTGGGGCTCGTGCAGGGCCTGGGCGTGGAGTCGCTGGGCGCGCTGCACCAGGTGCACGCCTCCACGGTGTCGCGGTGGATGGCGAAGGCCCGCGACGCGCTGCTCGAGTCCACCCGCGAGGGCCTGGCCCGGCGGCTCGCGCTGAACACCTCGCAGCTCGACAGCCTGTTGCGCGTCCTGGACGGCAGCCTGGATGTCAGCCTCGCGTCCCTCCTGAAGGAAGGCTGAAGGTCGTCCATGCCCGATTCCGCGTCCCACCTGGAGGAGGTCGAACTGCTCGACCTCGCGGACGGCGTGCCGTCACAGGCCCTGCGCGAGCGCGCCGAAGCGCACCTGGATGCGTGCGCGTCCTGCCGCGAGGCCCTGGCGGACTTCCTGCGCATCCGCGCCGCCCCCGCGCCGGACGTGCACCACGCGCGCACGGTGCTGCTCGTGTCGGAGTCTCCGGGCGCGCGCCTGTCCGCGTCGGGAATGCCGCTCATCGCGCAGGGCACGTTGCTGGGCCGCTACGTGGTGCTGGAGCGGCTGGGCGCGGGGGGGATGGGCGTCGTCCACGCGGCCTATGATCCGAGCCTCGACCGGCGGATCGGCCTGAAGCTGCTGCGCACGCTGCCCGAAGCGGGCGGCACCGGGGGCATGACGGAGCGGCTCTTGCGTGAGGCCCAGGCCGCCGCGCGCACGCGCCATCCGCACGTCGTCACCGTGCACGACGTGGGGACGTTCGGGGACGTGGTCTTCATCGCGATGGAGCTGGTGGAGGGCGGCACCCTGCGCCAGCACCTGCGGGCCTCGCCCCGGCCGTGGCGCGACGTGGTGCGGCTGTACCTCCAGGCGGGCAGGGGGCTCGCGGCGGCGCACGCGGCGGGCGTCGTGCACCGCGACTTCAAGCCGGACAACGTCCTCGTGGACAAGGAAGGCCGCGCCCGCGTGACGGACTTCGGGCTGGCGCGCGTGGAGTCCGCGACGGCCACGCCAATTGCTTCGAGGGGAATGCCCCGCATCGGCGCGGGCACGGGCGACAGCGTGTCCCCGAGCCTCGCGAACGCGGCCACCGCCGTCGCGGGCACGCCCGGGTACATCGCGCCGGAGGTGCTCGCGGGCGCTCCCGCCGACGCACGCTCGGACCAGTACGCCTTCTGCGTGTCGCTGTACGAAGGGCTGCATGGGCAGAAGCCGCCGTCGCCGGAGCAGGGGGGCCTGACGAACCGGGGCGCGGTGCCACGCGCCGTGCACGCGCTGCTGGTGCGCGGCCTGTCACCGGATCCGGGCGCGCGGCATGCGTCCATGGCGGCCCTGCTCGACGCGCTGGAGAAGGCCGCCTTCCCCGTCCTCAGCAAGAAGGTGGCGGTCGCGGGCGTGGGGGCAGGGCTGCTCGCGGTCGCGGCCACCGTCTTCGCGGTGATGAGCACTCCGCCCTGCGCGGAGGATCCGCTGCGGCTCGTGGGCGTCTGGGACGCGGACCGGAAGGCCGCGCTGCTCAAGGCCTTCCAGGCCACGGGGGCGCCGGGCGCGCTGCCCGCGCACGAGGCCGTGGCGCGCGCGCTGGATGCCTACGCCGCCTCCTGGCACGACAGCCGCCGTCAGGCCTGCGAGGCCACCCGGGGACGCGGCAGCCAGTCCGAGGCGGTGATGGACCTGCGGATGAACTGCCTGGAGCGCCGGCGCCGCGAGCTGGGCGCGCTCACGGACGTGCTGCTCACCGCGGACCGCGACAGCGTCGCGAGCGCCCCGGAGACGGCGCAGGCCCTGAGCCCGCTCTCGCGCTGCGCGGACGTGGAGGCGCTGTCGCAGCCGGTGCCCCCGCCCGAGCGTCCGGAGGTCGCCGCCCGCGTGAAGGCCGCCTACGCGAAGCTCGACGAAGCGCGCGCCCGGCTGAGCGCGGACCGGTGGCAGGAGGCGGTGGACCGCGTGGGCCCCATCGTCACGGAGGCGGAGGTCCTCGGCTACAAGCCGCTGCTGGGCGAGGCCCTGCTCGTGGAGGGCGAAGCGCGCGCCATGCTGCGCGACGAGACCGCCACCATGACGCTGCGCCGCGCGATGCTGGCGTCGCTCGCGGGCCGCGACGACCTGCACGCCACCGAGGCCGTGGTGCATCAGGTCTACATCGACGGGGAGGTCGCCCAGCGTCCGGATCAGGCGAAGGTCCACGCCGAGGAGGCCCGGGCCCTGCTGGAGCGCGCGGGAGGCAACCTGGACCTGGAGGCGCGTCTGCTGGAGTCGCAGGCCAGCTCGCTCGTGCAGCAGTCCCGCTCCGCGGAAGCGATGCCGCTGCTCCAGCAGACCCTGTCCCTCCAGGAGCGGCTGTACGGCAAGGACTCCCCGCGCCTGGCCCGGGGCCTGCTGCTGCTGTCCACGGCCCTGCGCAAGATGGGGCGCAGCGAGGAGGCGCTCGTGCACAACCTGCGCACGCAGGCCCTGCTCGAAGCGGCCTACGGCCCCGACCACCCGAAGGTCGCGATGGTGCTCAACAACCGGGGCAGCACGCTGATGGAGCTGCGCCGCTACACGGAAGCGCGCGACTGCATCCAGGAGAGCCTGGCCCGCTACGAGCGCATGTACGGCCCGGGACAGCCGGTGCGCTACGTCATCGGCCTGCGCTCGAACCTGGGCGCGGTGGCCTTCACCCTGGGCCACTACGCGGAGGCGGAGCGGCGGCTGCGCGAGGCCCTGACGATGTACCAGGCGCAGTTCCCACCGGGCTCCACCTACCGCGTGCGCACGGGCAACAACCTGGCCCTGGCGATCATCAACCAGGGCCGCATGCAGGAGGCGCTCACGCTGCTCGACGCGCTGGAGGCGGAGCGGGAAGTGGCGACCCTGGACGGGCGCAAGGATCCCATCTTCGCCCAGCCGCCGCTGAACGCGACGGAGGTCCACCTGCGCATGGGCCGGCCGGACCTGGCCGTCGCCTCCGCGAAGCGCGCGGTGGCCCTCCTGCGGGAGATGGGCGCGGAGGCCGACCTGAGCTACGCCCTGCGCAACCTGGCCAGCGCGCTCTCCCGGGCAGGCCAGCTCGCGGAGGGCTGGCGCGTGGCCCAGGAGGCCCTGGTCCTGCACCACAAGCTCGCGGGCGCCGACGCGCCGCCGTACCCCGAATTGGGACAGACGCTGGGAGAGCTGGCGCTGGAGCGCGGCGACGCGAGCGGGGCCTGCCAGTGGCTGGGCGAGGCCCTGGCGCAGTGGGAGAAGACGGAGGCCCCGCCCCTGGAGCTGGCCGTCATCCGCTTCACCCTGGCGCGCGCCCTGCGCAAGGCCCACCGCGAGCCGGAGCGGGCCCGGGCCCTGGTCACCGCCGCCCGCGACGCCGTGCTCCCCACGCCGGAGCCCCGGCTGCTGCGGGTGTCCGAACTGGAGGCCTTCCTGCGCGAGCGCTGAAGACAGACGCCGAGGACTGCTAGGGTCGCGCCCCCTATGCGAACCCTCGTCGGACTGGCCTATTCAGGGTGGACGGAGAAGGCCCGGTGGGCCCTGGATCACCACCGCGTCGCCTACCGTTTCCACAACTACGTCCCCCTCATCCAGGAGCGCTGGCTGCGCAAGCAGGTGGCCCCCGGGGTGAAGGGCTCGGTGCCGCTGCTCCTCGACCCGCCCGGCGCCGCCGTCCACGGCTCGTTCGCCATCGCGAAGCGCGCCGAGGAACTGGGCCAGGGCAGTCCGCTCTTTCCGCCGGAGCACCTGACGGCCATCACCCGCTGGAACGACACCAGCGAGCAGGTGCTGGACGTGGCGCGCACCTACGCGATGCCGCGCATGCTCGCCAGCAACAAGGCCCAGGCCGAAGCGCTGCCGAAGTTCGTGCCGGGCTGGCTGCGCGGCGCTTTCGCGCCCACCGCCCGCATGGGCATGCGCTTCGTCATGCGCAAGCACCAGGTCCCCGTCAGCACCGAGGCGCTCATCGAGTCCACCGTCGTCCCCGCATTCGAGAAGCTGCGCGCGGCGCTGGGCGGCCGGCCCTACCTGGAAGGCTCCTTCACCTACGCGGACATCACCGCCTCGGTGATGCTCGTGCTCGCGGGGCCCGTGGCGGACCGGCACCTGCCCATGGGGCCGGGGACGCGCGCGGTGTGGACCCACGAGGGGCTCGCCACCCGCTTCCCGGACCTCGTCGCCTGGCGCGACGCGCTCTACGACAAGCACCGCCGCACCTGAGGCCGGCGAAAGGAAACGGGCCGCCCCCAGCGTGGAGGGCAGCCCGTTTTCGTGCTGCGACGGCGCGTGGGGCGCCTATCCGGCCGCGGGCTTCACGCCCTTGGAGTTGTCAACCAGCACCTTGGCGAAGGTGAGCCCGTCGGGGCCCGCGTCCGCCTGGATGGTCTCTCCCGGCGCGAAGTCGCCGTTCAGGACCTTGAGCGCGAGCGGATCCAACAGGTACTTCTGCACGGCCCGCTTCAGCGGCCGGGCGCCGTACGTCGGGTCGTACCCGCGCTCCGCCAGCAGCTCCCGCGCGGCGTCGGTGAGCTCCAGCGCCAGGCGCTTGCCCTGGAGCAGCTTCTGGAGCTTCGCCAGCTGGATGTCGACGATGCGGTAGATGTCCTTGCGCCGCAGCGGCTCGAAGACGACGACCTCGTCCACGCGGTTGAGGAACTCCGGGCGGAAGTGTCCGCGCAGCGCGTCCATCACCTCGCCGCGCGTCTTCTCGTTGAGCACCTCCGTGCCCGCCATGCCGTCCTGGATGGCCTGCGAGCCGATGTTCGACGTGAGGATGAGCACCGTGTTGCGGAAGTCCACCGTGCGGCCCTGGCTGTCCGTCACCCGGCCCTCATCCAGGATCTGCAGCAGGATGTTGAACACGTCGTGGTGCGCCTTCTCGATTTCGTCGAAGAGCACCACCGTGTACGGCCTGCGGCGCACGGCCTCCGTGAGCTGGCCGCCCTCCTCGTAGCCCACGTAGCCCGGGGGCGCGCCGACGAGCCGCGACACCGCGTGCTTCTCCATGTACTCGGACATGTCGATGCGGACCATCGCCGTGTCGTCGTCGAAGAGGAACTCCGCCAGCGCCTTCGCCGTCTCCGTCTTGCCCACGCCCGTGGGGCCCAGGAAGATGAAGGAACCAATGGGTCGGTTCGGGTCCTGCAACCCGCTGCGCGCGCGGCGCACGGCGTTGGACACGGCTTCAATGGCGCTGCGCTGACCAATCACGCGCTGCGCGAGCCGGTCCTCCATGTGCACCAGCTTCTGCATCTCGCCTTCCAGCAGCTTGGAGACGGGGATGCCCGTCCACTTGGCCACCACGGAGGCGATGTCCTCGGAGTCCACTTCCTCCTTGAGGAACTTCTGGTGCTTCTGCAGCTCCGCCAGCTTCGCGTTCTGCGCCGCGACGTCCTTCTCCAGGGACGGGATGACGCCGAACTTCAGCTCCGCGGCGCGGTTCAGGTCGCCCTGACGCTCCGCCGCCGCCTGGTCGTTGCGCGCCTTCTCCTGCTTCTCCTTGAGCGTGCGCAGCGCGGCGATGGACTTCTTCTCCTCGTCCCAGTGCGCCTTCAACGTGTTGAACTTCTCGTTGAGGTTCGCCAGCTCCTTCTCGATGTGGGCCAGGCGCTCGCGCGAGTGCGGGTCGGTCTCCTTGCGCAGGCCCTCGCGCTCGATTTCGAGCTGCGTCACCTTGCGGCGGATGTCGTCGATCTCCGTGGGCATGGAGTCGATTTCGATGCGCAGGCGGCTGGACGCCTCGTCCACCAGGTCGATGGCCTTGTCCGGCAGGAACCGGTCCGCGATGTAGCGGTGGCTGAGCGTGGCCGCCGCGACGAGCGCGGTGTCCTGGATGCGCACGCCGTGGTGCACCTCGTAGCGCTCCTTGAGGCCGCGCAGGATGCTGATGGTGTCGTGCACGGACGGCTCGCCCACGAACACGGGCTGGAAGCGGCGCTCCAGCGCGGCGTCCTTTTCAATGTGCTTGCGGTACTCGTCCAGCGTCGTCGCGCCAATGCAGTGCAGCTCGCCGCGCGCGAGCGCAGGCTTGAGCATGTTGCCCGCGTCCATGGCGCCTTCGGCCTTCCCGGCGCCCACGAGCGTGTGCATCTCGTCGATGAAGAGGATGATCTCCCCGGCCGCGTCGGACACTTCCTTGAGGACGGCCTTGAGGCGCTCCTCGAACTCGCCGCGGTACTTCGCGCCGGCCACCATCGCCCCCAGGTCCAGGGTGATGAGGCGCTTGTTCTTCAGGCCCTCCGGCACGTCGCCGTCCACGATGCGGCGGGCAAGACCCTCCGCGATGGCCGTCTTGCCCACGCCCGGCTCACCGATGAGGACGGGGTTGTTCTTGGTGCGGCGGCTTAGCACCTGGATGCAGCGGCGGATCTCCTCGTCGCGGCCGATGACCGGATCCAACTTCCCGGAGCGCGCGGCCTCCGTGAGGTCGCGGCCGTACTTCTCCAGCGCCTGGTAGGTGGACTCCGCGTCCGCGCTCGTCACGCGGCCCGAACCCCGCACCTCCTTGAGGCCCGCCTGCACGCGCTCGCGCGTCACGCCCGAGGACTTCATCGCCTCGCCGACGGCGCCCTTGTCCTGGGTGAGTGCCAGGAGCAGGTGCTCGGAGGAGGTGAACTCGTCCTTCAGCGCCTTGGCCTCGTCCTCGGCCTTGTCGAAGAGCTTCATCAGGCGCTGGCTGAGCATGGCGCTCTCGCCGCCCTGCATGCGCGGCAGCTTCTGCAGCGCGTCACCCAGGCGGCCCGCGAACAGCTTCACGTCCACGCCAATCTTGCGCAGAAGGGGTTCGACGAGGCCGTCCTTCTGACCCAGCAGCGCCGTGGCCAGATGCTCCGGCTCGTAGTGGGGATTGTCGGCCCGGCGGGCGAGGGACTGACCCTCCTGGATCGCCTCCTGTGCCTTCACCGTGTATTTGTCGAGTCGCATGCCTTGAACGTAAGAGCCGCAACCCCCTTGGCAAGACGACACTCGGCGTGCGGCTTCCGATTTCCCCGGAATACTTTGAGCTGCTGGAAGCAGCCGGCTTTTCGTGGTGGCGAAGTTGCCAGGGGGTGGGGGGGTCGGTTATAGGCGGCGCCCATCACTGGGGGCTTCACTGGACGCGCACGGCGGCTATCTCGTTCGACTCGACACCTTCTCCGGGCTGGCGCTGGTGCGTCTGGCCCGGGAGGCCCTGTCGATGGACAGCGCCCCCGGAGCCACGGCGCTGCGCGTCACCATCAACCGCCGCCGCAAGGTGGTGCGTCTGTCCTTCCTGGGGCCCTTCTCCCAGGGACGGCAGGGCGCCCACTGGTACACGGCCCACCACGCGCTCGCCCGGCTGCTGTCCGCCGCCGCCAACGCCACCGTGCACGCCTACGTGTACGACGCGGACGAGGGCGAGGAGGTCATCGCCTACGGCAACGGCCGGCGGGTGGGTGGCGAGCGGGTGGTGTACGAGGAGGCGGAGCTGCCCTGCCCCCTGGATGAGCTGGACGACGAGGTCTTCACCCGCCTCCAGTCGCGCTGGCCCATGGGCCACCTGGCGTACGTGTTCGGCCTCACCCGGGACGAGCTGCTGCGCATCCCCAAGGCCCCGCTGGCCCGCGTGCTGCCCCTGGAGGGCACGGACGCGAGCGCGGAGGCGGACGCGATGACGGCCCTGGATGCGCTGCTCCTGGGCCCCGCACAGCCTCCCCGCGCGGTGACGGACGCGGGCTGACCGCTGGCGCGCGGTTTCCCGTCGCGCCGCGTCATCAGGGGTCCTCGGTGGGCCCGTCGAGCGTGATGATGACGTCGCGCACGCCCTCGCTGCGGAAGTACTGGGCGAGCAGGGCGAAGCCGCCGGCCACCAGGAGGGTGGGCAGCACGGAGGTGGCCATCAGCAGGTAGGGGACCACGGGGAGCAGGTCCGCCGTCACGGGGTCCTGGAACTCGGGCAGCTTCTTGAAGCCCTCCACCATGACGACGCTGGTGCGCTGGGCCACCACGGTCCACTGGGCCCCGTCGATGGTGCGCAGCACGGCGGCGAGGATGCCCGCGGTGCCAATCAGCTGCCGGAAGCCCTCGCGGGGCATGCCGTCGGGCGCGCGCAGCATGCGGCTGGAGGCGAAGAAGAGCAGGGTGCACACCAGGGTGAGCCCGGTGAGGACGGCCACGCGCGGCTCGCGCACGTGCTCCATGGCGGACAGCTGCGCCTCCACGATGCGCTGGGCGAAGGCGGGGTCCTTGCCCAACAGGCCCAGCGTGGGCACCCGCTCCAACTGCAGCGTGCGGTGCTTCTCGAACTCCATCAGGACGGAGGCTTCGTTGCAGGAGAGCATCCCCGTCAGGGCGGAGAGCACCAGGCAGATGGACGCGGCCCACCGCAGGCCCCGAGGTAGCGCCCCCGGGCGGCTGACTTCAGGAGGCTTCACTTCCGGCTTGCCTCCACGTAGCGCAGGCGCAGGTCGGACAGGAGGCCGTCCACCAGCTTCTCCTCCTCGGCGGTGAGGTTGCCGCGCGTCTTCTCGCGGAGCATCGCCAGGAGGTCCAGGTTCTGCCGGGCCGAGGGCAGGTCCTTCTCCACGCGGCCCGTCTCCGGGTTCGGCGCGCCCCCCAGGTGGATGAGGACGGCGGAACCCAGGCCGACGACGAAGGTGCTGAACGACAGCGACTCCTCGGAGGCGGGGCTCGCTTCCCCCGTCATCACGAAGGTCTCACCCCGCTTCTCCGAAGGGCTCATTCGGCGGCCTTGTCCTCTTCGTCGGACTCTTCCGCGTCGTCGGCGTCATCCGCCTCGTCGTCCGCGTCATCCTCCTCGTCCAGGTCGTCGTCCTCGTCGTCGTCCAGGTCGTCGACCTCGTCGCCCATCAGCGTCTCGATGGGGACGCCCTTCTCGGCCACGTCCGGCAGCTCCTCGAGGTGCTTCTTGTAGGCTTCCTCGGCCTCCAGGTTGCCGCGCTGGTAGCGCTCGGTGGTGCGCTTGTCGAGGTGCTTCGGGTTGATGCCATCCGCCATGATTCAAATCCTCGGAATTGCTTGGAAAACAGCGCGCCACCTTATAGCAGGAAGGGCGCCTGTCAACGCCGCTGTCCCTGGCACCTGGAACCGATGAACGTCCCGCCCCGTCCCGCGCTTCCCCGAGGCCCGTACCTGCTGTGCGACGACAGCCTCCGCCCGGAGCTGTCCCTGGTGGAGAAGGCCGAGCGCCTGCTGGCCGGGGGCGCCCGGGTGCTGCAACTGCGCATGAAGCACACCCCGCCCCGGGAGGCCCTGGCCGCGGCCCGGGCGGTGGTGGCGCGCTGCCGGCAGGCGGGCGCGCTGTGCCTGCTCAACGACCGGGTGGACCTGGCCCTCCTGGCGGACGCGCACGGGGTGCATGTGGGAGACGAAGACCTGCCCCCGGAGGCGGCGCGGGAGCTCTTGGGGCCCGGCCGGCTGGTGGGCGTCACCGCGCGGGGCACGCAAGGGGCCCGGGCGGCCCTGGCGGCGGGGGCGGACTACGTGGGCGTGGGGCCCCTGTTCGGCACCACGCC
>NZ_RAWD01000107.1:0-27909 GCF_003612065.1 Corallococcus sp. CA047B | reverse complement strand
GCCCCCCCACACGCTGCCCGTCGCCCCACCGGCACCGACGCCCGCCTCGCTGCCTCCGCCCGTGGCGGGCCTGGAGGATGACCGCGAGCGCGTCACCCCCGGCTCGCGCACCCTGCTGGTGGTGGAGGACGACGCGCTCTTCGCCGCCGTGCTGCGCGACCAGGCGCGGGAGCTGGGCTTCCTGTGCCTGCTGGCCCACACCGGCGCGGACGGCCTCAAGGCCGCCGAGGGCTACCAGCCCAGCGCCATCCTCCTGGACATCCACTTGCCGGACCACTCCGGCCTCACGGTGTTGGATCAGCTCAAGCGCAACCCGCGCACGCGCCACATCCCCGTGCACATGCTGTCCGCGCTGGACCAGACCCGCGAAGCGCTGGAGTTGGGCGCGGTGGGCTACGCGCTCAAGCCCGTGCAGCACGAACAGTTGCTGGACGTGTTCCGCAAGCTGGAGACGAAGTTCACGCCGGGCGTGCGCCGCGTGCTGGTGCTGGAGGACGACACCCGCCAGCGCGAGAGCATCCAGAAGCTGCTGGAGAACGAGGAGGTGCGGATTCAGGGCGTGGCCACCGCGCACGACGCGCTCCAGCAGCTCCGCGAGCACACCTTCGAGTGCATGGTGATGGACCTGCACCTGCCGGACCTGAGCGGCTTTGAATTGCTGGAGCAGATGGCCGCCCACGAGGACGTGTCCTTCCCGCCCGTCATCGTCTACACCGGCAAGTCGCTCAGCCGGGACGAGGAGCAGCGCCTGCGGCGCTTCTCGCGCTCCATCATCATCAAGGGCGTGCGCTCCCCGGAGCGCCTGTTGGACGAGGTGACGTTGTTCCTGCACCAGGTGGAGTCGCGCCTGCCGCCGGAGCGCCAGCGCATGCTGCAGACGGCGCGCGACCGCGAGTCCACGCTGGACGGCCGGCGCATCCTGGTGGTGGAGGACGACGTGCGGAACATCTTCGCCCTCTCCAGCGTGCTGGAGCCCCGGGGCGCGAAGGTGGAGATCGCCCGCAACGGCAAGGAGGCCCTGGCCCTGCTGACGAAGAGCCTGGCCCAGCCACGGCTCGCGGTGGACCTGGTGCTGATGGACGTCATGATGCCGGAGATGGACGGCCTCACCGCCACGCGGGAGATCCGCAAGCGCTCCGAGTGGCAGAAGCTGCCCATCATCGCCCTCACCGCGAAGGCCATGCGCGACGACCAGGAGAAGTGCCTCCAGGCGGGCGCCAATGACTACATCGCCAAGCCGCTCGACGTGGAGAAGCTCCTGTCGCTGCTGCGCGTGTGGATGCCCAAGGGATGAGGCCCCGCATGCTCGACGTGGCGTCGAAGGACTTCGACATCGAGCTGCGCCTGCTGCTCGACGCTGTCTACCTCAAGTACCACTACGACTTCCGGAGCTACGCGGTGTCGTCGCTCAAGCGCCGGCTGGCGCAGGCCGCGGAGCACTTCGACTGCGCCACCCTGTCCCAGCTCCAGGACCGGGTGCTGCACGAGCCCACCCTCTTCCCCTCACTGCTGGACTACCTCACGGTGCAGGTGAGCGAGCTGTTCCGGGACCCGTCCTACTTCCGCGCCCTGCGCGAACAAGTCGTGCCGGTGCTGCGCACCTACCCGTCCCTCAAGGTGTGGATCGCCGGCTGCAGCACCGGCGAGGAAGCCTGGTCGCTCGCCATCCTGCTGCGCGAGGAGGGCCTGTTGGAGCGCACGCTCATCTACGCCACGGACATCAACCCCACCGCGCTCCAGCGCGCGGAGGCGGGCCTGTACGCGGTGGACCGCATCGCGGCGTTCACCCAGAACCACCAGCTTTCGGGCGCGCGCACGTCGCTGTCGGACTACTACACGGCCGCGTACGGCAGCGCGGTGTTCGACCGTTCACTCAAGTCCCACATCGTCTTCTCGGACCACAGCCTGGCCACCGACAGCGTGTTCGCCGAGGTGCAGCTCCTGTCGTGCCGCAATGTGCTCATCTACTTCAGCCGCGAGCTGCAGGAGCGGGCGCTGGGCCTGTTCCGCGACTCGCTCTGTCACAAGGGATTCCTGGGCCTGGGGGCCCGCGAGTCCCTGCGCTTCTCCGCGCACGAGGCGGACTTCGCCCCGGTCGTCCCCGAGGACCGGCTGTACCAGAAACGCGAGAGGAGCCGCCGCCCATGACCGCCTCGCGAAACTCCCGAGTGCCGCCTCCCGGCCGCGTCGATGCCATCGTCGTCGGCGCGTCCGCGGGGGGCGTGGATGCGCTGTCCACCCTCCTGCCCATGCTGCCCCGGGACTTCCGGCCCGCGCTGCTCATCGTCCTGCACCTGCCCCGGGAGCGCCCCAGCCTGCTGGTGGAGGTGTTCTCCGCGCGGTGCGCCCTGCCGGTGCACGAGGCCACCGACAAGGAGCCCATCCAGCCGGGCACCGTCTACTTCGCGCCCCCGGACTACCACCTGCTCGTGGACGCGGGCGTGCCCGGCCCGACGCTGGCGCTGTCGCAGGACGCGCCGGTGCACTTCTCCCGCCCCGCCATCGACGTACTCTTCGAATCCGCCGCGGCCGTCTACGGCGGGCGCCTGGGGGGCATCATCCTGTCGGGCGCGAACGCGGACGGGGCCAGGGGGCTGGCCTCGGTGCGCGAGGCGGGCGGCGCCACGCTGGTGCAGGCGCCGGCCACCGCGCTCGTGGCCACCATGCCCGCGGAGGCGCTCGCGCGGGGGCCGGTGGACTTCGTGCTGCCTCTTGAACAGATGCCCGCCGTCCTGAGGGCGTGGGGAGGTGCCGGTGCGCTCTGATGTCCTCCCCAGAAAGGAGTCCCAGGGCGTGTCCTCCCGGGTGAAGTGCCTGCTCGTCGATGACCTGGAGGAGAACCTCCTGGCGCTGTCCGCCATGCTGCGGCGTGACGACGTGGAGGTGTACTGCGCCCCGTCCGGCGCGCAGGCCCTGGAGCTGCTGCTCCAGCACGAGTTCGCGCTCGCGCTCCTGGACGTGCAGATGCCGGACATGGACGGCTTCGAGCTGGCGGAGCTGATGCGCGGCTCGGAGCGCACGCGCGACGTGCCCATCATCTTCGTCACCGCGGGCGCGGGCGACCCCCGCCGCATGTTCAAGGGCTACGACGCGGGCGCGGTGGACTTCCTCTACAAGCCGTTGGATCCGTACGTGCTGCGCAGCAAGGCGGGCGTCTTCTTCCAGATCCACCGGCAGAAGCAGCAGCTGGCCGAACAGCTGGACACGCTGGCGGAGACGCTGCGCCTCAACGAGATGTTCACCGCTGTCCTGGGCCACGACCTGCGCAACCCCCTCTCCGCCATCCTCACCGCGGCGGACCTGCTCCAGCGCCGCTCGGAGGACGAGACCGTGCAGAAGACGGCGGGCCGCATGCTCACCGCCGGCAAGCGCATGGGCCGGATGATTGAAGACGTGCTGGACCTGGCGCGCGCCAGGCTCGCGGGCGGCATCCCGCTGCGCCGGGGGGAGACGGACTTCGGCCAGCTGGTGCAGCGCATGGTGCAGGAGCACCAGACGGCGTGGCCCCAGCACACCATCGAGGTGCAGCAGGACGGCAACCTCGTGGGGGACTGGGACGCGGACCGGCTGGCGCAGGTGGCCTCCAACCTGATTGGCAACGCGCTCCAGCACGGTGGCACCGCGGAGCCCGTGCGCATCCGCGTGGACGGCACGAAGGACGACGCCCTGCGCTTCACCGTCACCAACGTGGGCGTCATCCCGGGCCGCCTGCTGCCCTTCCTCTTCGACCCGTTCCGGGGCGGCCAGCAGAACCGCGGCCGGGGCGAGGGCCTGGGCCTGGGGCTCTACATCGTCCAGCAGATCATCCAGGCCCATCAGGGCGGCGTGGAGGTGCTCTCCGGCACCGGCCCCTACACGGAGTTCCGCGTGGAGCTGCCGCGCCGGGGCGTGGAGGTCGTCAAGCTGTAGCGTTGTCGTCGTGGGACGCGCTGCCCGGCCCGTCGCCATCGCCGGACTCCACCAGCGGGGGCAGCGTGTGCAGCCCCCAGCGCTGCCCCACCTGCCACGCGACGGCGCCGCTCACGCCCCAGCCGGCGCGCTGGGCCTCCCGGCCCTCGAACTCCAGCCAGAAGACGGCGGTGTCGGGCTTCGCCGCCTGATCCAGGCACGCCACGCGCGACTGCGTGCGCCCCTGGGCCTCCATCGAGACGGCGAACGGCTTGTGCGAGTGGCCACAGAGCACCCAGCGCGGGTGCACCCCGTCCACCAGCTTGCGCGTCACCGGGTTGCCAATCCACGGCGAGGGCAGCGGCCGCTCCGGGGCCAGCCGCTCCTCGCGGGCCTTCTGCACGATGCCCCGGGGCCACTCGTGCACGAGCAGCAGGTCCACGTCCTTGAGCGCGGCCACCTGCTCCACCTCCGCGGTGCGGAAGTAGCCCGCCTGCTTCGCCGTATCCAGCGACGTGGGCCGCTTCAGTGGCTGGTCGATGAAGCGCGGCGCGTGGATGCCGGACAGGTACGCCACGCGCAGGCCGCGCAGCTCCCGCAGGCCCGCGCGGCCCAGGTAGTGGACGTTCGGGGCCAGCTCGCCGCCGTCGGGCAGGTCGTGCAGCGCCTCGAAGTCCTCGTTGTTGCCGCCAATGAAGTACAGCGGCCGCTTCATGCTGCGCAGGCCGTCCGCGTACCCGGCGAACTCCGCGGGCATGGCCCGCTTGGCGGCCTTGCGCTTGTGGTCGTCCGCCCGGCGGAAGGCCTCCACGTCCCCCACCGCCAGCACCAGATCCACCGGGCGGCCGCGCGCCTCTTCCAGCGCGTCCAGCCAGGCCTCCACCCGGTGGAAGCGTCCATGGATGTCACCCAGCGCGGCGACGAGGAGGGAGTCCTGCGGCATGTCCCAACTCAAAGCCTCCCGTCCCGCGCTGTCGAGTCACCCGCCCCCACGTCTGCCCGGTGACGGACGAATGGCTGGTCTCCGAGCCGACGGGGAGCCGACGGGGAGCCGACGGGGGCCTACGGGCAGCCCAGCGGATAGGTGATCTCCACCAGGGCCCCGGGCGGAGGGGCGCGCTGCCGGTCGAAGACGACCGCGTTGGTGCGCGCCTCGTAGCCCCAGCCGCCCACCGCGGGGGTGCCTTCCACCCGGACGGTGATGGCCCCGGCGTCGGAGGGCTTCTGCGACAGGGGGAAGTTGCGGTTGGCCCCGAAGGCGCTCTCCGACAGCTTCTCCAGCGACGCGGCCCAGTTGGGCGTGCAGATGCTGTCCACCACGCCCCCCAGCTTCTGCGCCAGCTCCATGTAGCGGTTGCCGGAGCTGCTGGCGGTGGTGCAGGTGGAGAGGTCCGCCGGGCCCACCACCGCGTTGAAGCTCACCTTCGCGGGGTCGTTGCCCTTGAGGGCCAGGAAGTACGTCTCATAGAAGGACACCGGCTGGGAGCTGAAGTCCTCCTCGTCCGACAGCGCGATGATGGCCAGCTTCGCGTCCTCGCGCAGGAAGCCCCCGTTGCCGTCCGACGGCTGCGGCGTGCGCGGATCATCCAGGTTGTAGAGCAGCGGATCCGACAGCGCTCTCCACGCCGCGTCCAGGCCCTGCTCGTTCCAATGGCACACGCCCACGTGGGTGTTGAAGGCGAAGACGCTGGCCGCGTTGGGCGTCTGGGGCGTGATGATGCGCGGGCTGGAGCCGTCCACCGGGTACAGGCGTCCGTTCTCACCGCCCAACGCGCCGCCGGGGCACTCGGACCAGCCGCCCGGAGAGGGGTCCAGGCCGGTGGTCGTCACGCCGATGCGGTAGTCCACCTGCGCGGCGGTGGCGGCGGAGAGGAAGGCGGAGAAGTTCTCCCCCAGGCTCTGCTGCTCCTCCATCATGGACCCCGAGTTGTCGATGACGAAGAGCACGTCCACCTTCGCCTCCGCCTCCTGGAAGAAGCGGTCGGTCTGCTCCGTCTTCGAGATGGCCCGCGCCAGCAGGCCCGCGTTGTAGACGGAGCCATCCGCCAGCGTGAAGCGCACCGTCGCCGCGTCGTCGCCCTCTTCCGCGGGCGTGTACTTCGCGGTGAGCTTCACCCGGGCCCCCGGCTGAAGCGTGGCCGGCAGCGGCCCCGTCACCGCGAACTCCTGGCCCGGCTGCTCCAGCTTCAGGCCGGACACCTTCACCGCCGCCGGACAGTCGTTGTAGGCCATGAACTCGCGGGTGCGCGCGCCGCACGACAAGCGGCTGATGCCGAAGTCCACCGTGGTGGGCTGCACGGAGAAGCACCCGCGCACGCCCTGGCCGGACAGGGACACCATCGGATGGCCCAGCGTCGGATGGCTCACCCACCCTTCGGCGAGCCCGTGGAAGGCCCCCTCCTCATCCGGCTGGAAGCGCACGACGAGCGTCGCCTTCTTGCCGGGCGCCAGCACCGCGTTGCCCACCGGCTCCGCCTGGAAGGCCCCGTCGGAGCCCGACGCGAGCTGAAGGGCGGACAGGTAGCAGGACTCCGTGCCGGTGTTGCGCAACGTCACGCCCAGCGCCACGCGCGAGCCCACCGGCACCTGGCCGAAGTCCAGCGTCGCGGGCAATGCATACACACACGGCGGGAAGTCCCTGCCCTCACCGACCAGTTGCACGCCCTCCGTCGCGAGGGCGCCGTTGTACGACGTGGTGACGGTGAGCTGCCCGTCGCTCTGGCCGGTGATGCCCACGCGGGGGCTGAAGGTCAGCCCCACCTTGACGGTGCCTCCAGGGGCCACGGGCAGGCTGGCCGGCGGCTGCGCCAGCGTGAAGTAGCCGCCCGTCTTCGTGGTGAGTGCAAGCCCGGTGACGGCCGCCTCGTCGCGGCAGTGGTTGTGCACCGTGACCTCACGCGTGGCCGTCATGCCGAAGGCCACCTGACCGAAGTTCAGCCGCGCGGGCGTCACCTCCACGCACGACGCGCCGCCCTCGCCCGCGAGCGACACCTTGGGCCCCGGCGACGTGGTGTCCGTCTTGCGCACGGCCACCTCCACGCGGCCGTCCTTCACCTTGCCGGAGGCCACCGGCGTGAAGGCCACGCGCACCTCCACCACCGCGCCCGGCGGCAGCAGGTCATTGGACAGCACCGGCGCGCTCACGACCCTGAACACGCCGGACGGGTCCTCCAGGAGCGCCGCGCCCTTGTAGCTGAGCGGTTCTGTCCCCTGGTTGCGCACGGTGATGCGCGCCTCCGCGGTGGCGCCCACGGCCACCCGGCCGAAGTCCACGCGCAGCGGCGTCACCTCCAGCATGCTGGCGACGCCCGTGCCGGTGAGCGTCACCACCGCGGGCTCGCAGCCCTCGCACACCGTGATGTGCAGGGCCGCCTCGGACGCGCCCAGCCGCACCGGGCTGAAGGCCACCGGCACCTTGCGCGTCTCATGCGGCGCGAGCACCGACGGCAGCCCCGCCCCCGCGGAGAACTGATCCGCGTCCGTGCCCTGCACCGACAGCACCAGCGGGCTCTCCACGTCGGAGGGATTGCGCACCGTCACCTCGCGCATCTCCACCAGCCCCAGGTTCACGTTGCCGAAGTCGAGCGCCGTCTCCGTCACCTCCACCAGCGCCTTCACGCCGCGCCCGGTGACGGGCACCTGGGCCACCGCCTCCCCGGACGCGTCGGTGAGGACCTCCAGTTGTCCCTGGATGTCGCCCTCCACGTCGGGCGTGAAGCGCACTTCGATCTCCTGCTCCGCGCCCGCGGACAGCGTGAAGGGTTCGAAGGAGGGAACGCTGACGTTGGGCAGCGTGGAGCGCGCCCCCTCCACCCGGTAGGACGCGCGGCCCTGGTTCGCCAGCCGCAGCTTCATCGCCTTGGTGCGGCCCAGCGCGGACGCTCCGAACTCCAGCAGCTCCGGCCGCGCGGCGAACCCCGTGCGTGCCTGGTGTGAGGCCGGCCGCTCACAGGCCGTCCACACCAACGTTGCCAAGGCCACCACCACCGTCGCCCATCGAGATCCACCCATACAGAGTCCCGTCCTTCCCACACCTGGCACCGGTGTCCCCCCGAACTGCCCTGCACGTGGATCCGGTTGGCTTGGAAAGATGCAACGCGGGTGCCTGCCTTCCGCACGGGTCCAAGTCGCACCGCCGACAGGGCAAACCAGCGCCATGACAAGGGCAGACAGTCAGAGCAGCAAAACTTGGAATTCGACGTTTCGTGGAAGCGGTAGCAAAAGCTTCCAAAACGGTGGATGCCTCACCGACCTCTCACCCCGAGGGGCAGTCGGCCTTTTCGCGGGGCGGGTGATGGCTGGGAGACGGCCGCGCGGTGGCCAGGCGGCCCGGGGGATGCGGGAGGCGGCGCCAGGTGTTCACGCAGAATCCCTCCGGTAGGGCGGCTTTGCGTTCACCGGAACACCCTTTCAGTGATAAAGCGCGCCCCATGTCCGAGCCCGACGTCATCTCCATCCGCGGTGCCAGGGAGCACAACCTCAAGACCGTCTCCCTGGACATCCCGAAGAAGAAGCTCGTGGTGTTCACCGGCGTGTCTGGCTCCGGCAAGAGCTCGCTCGCGTTCGACACGCTCTACGCGGAGGGCCAGCGCCGCTACGTGGAGAGCCTGTCCTCCTACGCGCGTCAGTTCCTGGGGCAGATGGAGAAGCCCCGCTACGACACGCTGCGCGGCCTGTCGCCCACCATCTCCATCGAGCAGAAGGCGGCCAGCAACAACCCGCGCTCCACGGTGGGCACCGTCACGGAGGTGCACGACTACCTGCGCGTGCTCTACGCCTCCATCGGCGTGCAGCACTGCCCCCAATGCGGGCGCAAGGTGGGCAAGCAGAGCGCTCAGCAGATCGTGGATGAGATCATGAAGCTGCCCGCGGGCACCAAGCTCCAGGTGCTGGCGCCCATCGTCACCAACCGCAAGGGCGAACACAAAGACCTGCTCACGGAGGCGCAGAAGCGCGGCTTCTCCCGCGCGCGCGTGGACGGGAAGCTGCGGGAGCTGGAGGAGCGCATCGAATTGGACAAGAAGTCCAAGCACGACATCGCGCTCGTCATCGACCGGCTGGTCTTGAAGCCGGACCTGCGCACGCGCCTCACCGACTCCGTGGAGACGGCGCTGCGCGAGGGCAAGGGCACGCTCATCATCACCGACGAGAAGGGCACGCCCGCGTCCGACCGCGTGATGAGCGAACTGAACGCGTGCCCCGCGTGCGGCCTGTCCTTTGGCGACCTCACGCCCGCGTCGTTCTCCTTCAACAACCCGCTGGGCATGTGCACGGACTGCAACGGCCTGGGCACCCGGCCGGAGATGGACGCGGACCTGCTGGTGCCGGACCAGACGCGCAGCATCCGCGACGGCGCCATCGAGCCGTGGGCCAGCGGCATGAACCGGGGCGAGGGCTGGACGGCGGACTTCGTGGAGAGCCTGGCGGCGGCGTTCAAGATCGACCTGGACGTGCCGTACGCGAAGCTCACCAAGCGGGAGAAGGACGCCCTGATGAACGGCGTCAAGGGCAAGTCCTTCACCGTGGAGTGGGGCGACAACGGCCAGTACCAGATGGAGTGGGAAGGCCTGCTCGCGCGCACGATGCGCAACTTCAAGACGACGACGTCGGAGGCGCGCAAGGCGGAGCTCCAGAAGTACTTCAGCGACAAGCCCTGCCCGTCCTGCAAGGGCGAACGTCTGCGCCCGGAGAGCCGCGCGGTGAAGGTGCACGAGCGCACGCTGGTGGACCTGAGCCAGCTGACCATCACCGACACGCGCTCGTTCCTGACGAAGCTGGACCTGTCCAAGCAGGAGGAGAAGATCGCCCAGGAGCTGCTCAAGGAGATCCGCAGCCGCCTGTCGTTCCTGGTGGACGTGGGCCTGGGCTACCTCACGTTGGACCGCACCGCGTCCACGCTGTCCGGCGGTGAGAGCCAGCGCATCCGGCTGGCGTCGCAGATGGGCAGCGAGCTGACGGGCGTCATCTACATCCTGGACGAGCCCTCCATCGGCCTGCACCAGCGCGACAACGGCAAGCTGCTGGCCACGCTCAAGCGGCTGCGCGACCTGGGCAACTCCGTCATCGTCGTGGAGCACGACGAGGAGACGATGGAGGAGTCCGACTACCTGGTGGACTTCGGGCCGGGCGCGGGCGAGCTGGGCGGACAGGTGGTGTCGCAGGGCACGCCCAAGCAGGTGATGGCGGATGAGAACAGCCTCACCGGCGCGTACCTGTCCGGGCGCAAGGAGATCGAGATTCCGGAGTCGCGCCGGCCGCCCAATCCCAAGCATCAGATCTCCATCGTGGGAGCGACGGAGAACAACCTGAAGAACGTGGACGCGGACATCCCGCTGGGCATCTTCACCGCGGTGACGGGCGTGTCCGGCGCGGGCAAGTCCACGCTCATCAACGAAATCCTGTACCCGGCGCTGGCTCGGGCCCTCTATGAGAGCCGCGAGCGGATGGGCAAGCACAAGTCCATCAAGGGCCTGGAGCACCTGGACAAGGTCATCGACATCGACCAGCGGCCCATTGGCCGCACGCCGCGCAGCAACCCGGCCACGTACACCAAGGTGTTCGACGCCATCCGCGAGGTGTTCGCGATGACGCCGGAGGCGCGCACGTTCGGCTACGGCCCGGGCCGCTTCAGCTTCAACATCAAGGGCGGCCGCTGCGAGGCGTGCGAGGGCGACGGCGTGAAGCTGGTGGAGATGCACTTCCTGGCGGACGTGTACGTGCCGTGCGAGGTGTGCGCCGGCAAGCGCTTCAACGAAGCGACGCTGCGCGTGCGCTACAAGGGCAAGAACATCGCGGAGACGCTGGACATGAGCGTGCGCGAGGGTGTGGAGCACTTCGGCGCGCACAAGGACATCCTGCGCGTGCTCCAGACGCTCACCGACGTGGGCCTGGGCTACCTGCGGTTGGGCCAGCCCTCCCCCACCCTGTCCGGCGGCGAGGCGCAGCGCATCAAGCTCGCGCGCGAGCTGGCGCGCGTGGCGACCGGCCGCACGCTCTACATCCTGGACGAGCCCACCACGGGCCTGCACTTCGAGGACATCCGCAAGCTCTTGTCCGTGCTCAACCGGCTGGTGGAGGCGGGCAACTCGGTGCTCGTCATCGAGCACAACCTGGATGTCATCAAGAGCGCGGACTGGCTCATCGACCTGGGGCCGGAGGGTGGCGCGGGCGGAGGGCAGATCCTCGCGGTGGGCACGCCGGAGGAGGTCGCCCGGGTGGAGGCCAGCCACACCGGCCGCTACCTGAAGCACGTGCTGGGCAAGGCGCGCCGGGCCCGGGTGGGCAAGCGCGTGGACGCGGCGTGATGCTGCCCTGGGGCGTCCCCCTCTAGTAGGGTGGCGCCCCATGGCCGAAACCACGACCGCCCCGTCCAACCGCTTCCCGCCGCAGATCCCGTACATCATCGGGAACGAGGCCTGCGAGCGCTTCAGCTTCTACGGGATGCGGAACATCCTGACGGTGTTCTTCATCGACTACCTGCTGCGCACGCACGTGCCGGAGGCGGGGGCACGGGAGGCGCAGGCGAAGGGCCTGTTCCACCTGTTCATGGCGGGGGTGTTCTTCTTCCCGCTCATCGGTGGGTACCTGGCGGATCGCTTCTTCGGGAAGTTCCAGACCATCTTCGCGCTGAGCCTGGTGTACTGCGCGGGGCACGCGTGCCTGGCGCTCTTCGAGGACAACGCCACGGGCTTCTACACGGGCCTGACGCTCATCGCGGTGGGCAGCGGCGGCATCAAGCCGTGCGTCTCCGCGATGGTGGGCGACCAGTTCACGCAGAGCAACAGCCACCTGGTGAAGAAGGTCTTCGCCATCTTCTACTGGACCATCAACTTCGGTTCGTTCTTCGCGTCGCTGTTCGTGCCGCTGTTGATGACGAAGTTCGGGCCGGCGGTGGCGTTCGGCGTGCCGGGCATCCTGATGTTCCTGGCGACGGTCATCTTCTGGGCCGGCCGCAAGCACTACATCCTGGTGCCGCCCACGGGCCCCAACCCGCACTCGTTCCTCAAGGTGGTGTTCAGCGCGTTCAAGGCGGACGCCCCCAAGGGGCAGCACTGGTTGGACCGGGCGAAGGCGGCGCACCCGGCGGAGGCGGTGGACGGCGTGAAGGCGGTGTTCCGGGTGGCCGGGCTGATGCTGCCCTTCATCCCCTTCTTCTGGATGCTGTTCGACCAGAAGGCGTCCACCTGGGTGGTGCAGGCGCGCTCGATGGATCCGCACGTGGGCGGCGTCGTGTTCCAGCCCAGCCAGATGCAGTTCATCAACCCGCTGCTGGTGATGATTCTCATCCCGTTCCTCACGGTCGTCGTGTACCCGGCCTTCCAGCGCCTGGGCTGGGAATTGACGCCGCTGCGGCGCATGCCCATGGGGCTGGTGTTCGGCGCGGTGTCGTTCGTCATCGCCGGCTTCTTCCAGGTGGTGATGAATGGTGGGACGACGCTGAACATCGCGTGGCAGCTCCTGCCGTACATCGTGCTGACGGTGGGAGAGATTCTGGTGTCCACCACGGGCCTGGAGTTCGCGTACACGCAGGCGCCCCGGGAGATGAAGGGCACCGTGCAGAGCGTGTGGCTGGTGACGAACACGCTCGCGAACGTGGCGGTGGCCATCGCCGCGGCGCTCAACGTCTTCACCGGCGCGGGGCAGTTCTTCTTCTACGCGGGCATGGCGCTGGTGGCCGCGGTGGGCATGGCGCTGGTGGCGCGCCGCTTCGTCGTGCACGACTACTTCCAGACGGACGCCAAGGCCCCGCTGGATGGCCGCACGCCCGCGGTGGAGGCGAAGCCGGCGTAGCGCGGCGGAGGATGCTGCGCTCCTGAAACGAAGAACGCCGGAGCGCTGTGACAGCGCTCCGGCGTCGGTCTTCAAGCACTCCAGGCCCGGGGCCCGGAAGGCCTCAGGTGGCCGCGTGCGCCGCGCCGCCCTGCTGCGTGGCGGCCGGCACGGGCGTCACTTCATCCGTGCCGTGCATCATCCGCTTCAGCACCGGGGCGAGGACCAGCAGGATGACGCCCGACAGGCCCGCGCCGACGACGATGGTGAGGAACACGCTGAACTCACCCATCTTCTCCGAGTAGCCGCCCAGCACACCGGACAGCTTGTTCGCCACGGCGTTGGCCAGGAACCACACGCCCATCATCGCGGAGACGACGCGCGTGGGCGCCACCTTGCTCACCATGGAGAGGCCCACCGGCGACAGGCACAGCTCGCCCATGGTGTGGAACAGGTACGCCATGATGACCCACCACGCCGCCGCCTTGCCGTCCGCCGCGCTCTCCTTGGAGGCGCCCAGCATGAAGGCGAAGCCCACCGCCAGGAAGATGAGGCCCATGCTCATCTTCACCGGGATGCTCAGGTCCTTGCCGCGCGCCGCCAGCCCGCTCCACAGCATCGCGAACACCGGCGCCAGCGCGACGATGAAGACGGAGTTGAAGTTCTGGAACCACGTCGTGGGCACCTCCCAGCCGAACATGGACCGGTCCACCTTCTGGTCCGTGTAGAGGTTCATCAGGCCGCCGGCCTGCTCGAAGCCCGTCCAGAAGGCCACCACGAACAGCGCGATGATGAAGATGACGATGATGCGATCCCACTCCTCGCGGGAGAAGGCGTGCTTCTTGCCATCCGTCGTCGTCGTCACCGAAGGAGGAGGCCGGGGCGCGGGCGCGAGCCCCACATTGCCCAGGAACCGGTTCTGGAGGGCCAGGAAGATGATGACGCCCAGGGTCATGCCCACGCCGGCGGAGCCGAAGCCCCAGTGCCAGCCCACGCGCTCACCCAGCGTGCCGCAGATGAAGTTGCCCAGCACCGCGCCCAGGTTGATGCCCATGTAGAAGATGGTGAAGGCACCGTCGCGCCGGCCGTCGCCCGCCGGGTACAGCCCGCCCACCATGGTGGAGATGTTCGGCTTGAAGAAGCCGTTGCCCACGATGAGGAAGCCCAGGCCCGTGTAGAAGATGCCTGTCCCTGGGAGCGCCAGCAGCAGGTGCCCGATGATCATCAGCACACCGCCCAGCAACACCGCCTTGCGCTGGCCGATGAAGCGGTCCGCGATGTAGCCGCCCACGATGGGCGTCAGGTACACGAGGCCCGTGTACGTGCCGTAGAGGCTCAGCGCATCCGCCGTGGACCAGCCGAAGCCGCCCCGCACCTTGTCGGTGAGGAAGAGCACCAACAGGCCGCGCATGCCGTAATAGGACATGCGCTCCCACATCTCGGTGGCGAACAACAGGTAGAGGCCCGGGGGATGCCCCTTGCGGGCCTCGCCCGCGGCGACGGTGCTTTGCATGCCGTGAGTTCCTCGTACTGACTTGGGAGGGGGTGAAATGAAAGACGCGCGACTCTACCAGAGTCACGCGGGAGTCACGCTTTCAGGGAACAACCCCTCCGGTCAGCCGAGCCGACGCGTCCACCGCCCCCGACCCGCACCGCCCGTCGCGGTGGACGAGAGGGGTTCCGACATCAGCGGGCGCATGGGCAGCCGCACTTCCACCCGCGTGCCCTGCCCCACCTGGCTCGTGATGTGGATGCGGCCGCCGTGCTGCAACACGATGCGTCGGCTCAGGGCCAGCCCCAGGCCCGTGCCCTCTCCGGCGGCGCGGGTGGAGAAGAAGGGCTGGAACAGGCGCTCCAGGTCCTCCGGGCGGATGCCCACGCCGCTGTCCACGATGGTCACCACCGCGTCGTCGTTCTCCTGCGTCGTCTCCACCAGCACGCGGCCCGTCTCCCCCACCGCGCGCAGGGCGTTGTCCAGCAGGTTGAGCCACACCTGGTTGAGGGTGCCCGGGTCGCCCCAGATGGGGTCCGAGCAGTGGTACGCGCGCTCCACCACGACGCCCGCGGGGATGCGCCAGCCCAGCACGCTGAGCGTGGAGTCGAGCGCCTGATCCAACCGCACCGCCACGGGCTTGTCCGCCGTGCGCACGAAGGACAGCAGCGACTCCGCCAGGTGGCGGATCCGCTGACCGCACTCCTCCATCACCTCCAGCATCGCGGGGCCCAGGTCCGGGTCGCCGCTGGTGTCCCTGCCCAGGAGCACGTCCTTGAGCGGCATCAGCGCGTTCATCAGCCCGTTGAGCGGGTTGCGGACCTCGTGCGCGAAGCCGGACGTAAGCAGGCCGATGGCCGCCAGCCGCTCGTTCTCCGCCGCGCGCACCGCCGCCTCGCGCAGGCGCAACTGCGTCTCCACGCGCGCCAGCAGCTCCCTGGGGCTGAAGGGCTTGCCCAGGTAGTCGTTGGCGCCCGCGCCCAGGGCCTCCACCTTGGCGGAGACCTCCTGGCGCGCGGTGAGCAGGATGACGGGCAGGTCCACCGTCTGCGCGTGGGCGCGCAGCTGCACCAGCAGATTCAGGCCGGAGAGCACCGGCATCATCACGTCCGACACCACCAGGTCCGGACGGTCCTCCATGGCGCGGCGCACGCCCTCCTCGCCGTTGGCGGCCTCCAGCACCCGGTAGCTGGGCGCGAGGATGTCCGCGATGAAGGCGCGGATCTCCGCGTCGTCCTCCACCACCAGGATGCGGGGCGCCTTCGCGTCCGCGCGCGTGTGGTCCTGCGGCTCCGTGGGGCGCTGCGCCCCGGCGACGGTCGCGGCCAGCACGGTGGCGAAGCGCCCGGAGCTGCGCCGCTCGCGGCGGTTGGATGGCTCCAGCACCCGGCGCTCGCGCGTCTCCTCGCGCACGACGGTGTTGGACTTGGGCAGGCGCACGCGGAAGCTGGAGCCCTGCCCCGGCGTGCTCGACACCTCGATGCCACCCGAGTGCAGCTCCAGCGTCTCCTTCACCAGCGCCAGGCCGATGCCGCTGCCCCCGAAGCGCCGCGTGCCGGACGTGTCCGCCTGGGCGAAGCGGTCGAAGATGACGGCCAGGTCCGCGGCGGCCATGCCCACCCCCGTGTCCACCACCTCCACGTGCACGTCGGTGGCGTCCTCGCGCAGGCGCACCGCGATGCTGCCCCCGGCCGGGGTGAACTTGAGCGCGTTGGAGACGAGGTTGTGGAACACACCCTCGATGCGCTCCACGTCCATGGCCACCGGCGTCAGCGGCCCGCCCTCCAGCGTGAGCGTCAGCCCCTGCTTCTCCGCCACGGTGCGGAAGGGCAACAACTGCGACGTGAGGAAGGCGTGCAGCTCCACCGTCTGGTAGCGCAGGCGCACCTTGCCCGCCTCCAGCTGCGCCAGGTTGAGCAGGTTGTCGATGAGCCTGAGCAGCCGCTGCGTGCTGCGGTCCAGCGTCGTCAGGTGCTGACGCACCACCGTGGGCAGCGACTCCGGCTCCTTCTGGAGCGCGTCCAGCGACAGCAGGATGAGCGTGAGCGGCGTCCTGAGCTCGTGGCTCACGTTGTCGAAGAACTCCGTCTTCAGCCGGTCCTGCTCGCGCTGTTTGATCAGCGCCGCCTCCAGCTTCTCGTTGGCCTCCGACAATTCGCGCGTGCGCGCCGCGACGCGGTCCTCCAGCGCCACGTTGCTGCCGAACACCTCGTCGTAGCGCTGCTGCAATTCGCGCAGCGAGCCCAGGTTCGCCTGCGCCTGGGCGGAGAGCAGCTCGTCCTTGCGCTGCAGCTCCCGGCGCCGGTCCAACCAGCCGCCCAGCGCGAAGCCGCCCACGCCCAGCGACGTCACGGAGAAGAGCGCGTCCCCCCAGCCCAGGTGCGTGGCCAGCAGCCCGCTCACCATGCCCAGCAGCAGGCCCAGGTAGTGGCCCCACATCGTGGGAGGGTCGGTCCACGTCAGGTGGTAGCGGCACGCCTCGCCGCCCAGCACCTGGCACTCCGTCTCCCGCACGTCCGCGGGCGTCAGGCCCCAGATGGTGGGGAAGGACGCGAACTGGCCCATGCGCAGCTCGCAGATGTTGCGGTTCTGCTCCGGGATGCTGCTGCGGTACGACAGCTTGAGCCGCTTGTGCTCCAGCAGGTCCACCGTGAACCCGCCCACCCGGTTGTAGCTGGGGGAGAAGTCGATGGTCTGCTTGTAGCAGGCGCGGGGCGAGCCGAACGCGCGCAGCATGTAGAAGACGAAGCCCAGCGCCTGGGGGGACGCGGTGAACAGGCCCGCCTCGCGCATGAACTTCGAGTCGCCGGAGGCCTCGCGCAGCGCCACCGCCACGCGCTCCAGGAAGCGCAGCGAGACGTAGTTCGTCGGCGTGCGCATGTAGTCCAGCCCCAGGCTGAAGCCGTGGTCGCGCCACAGCTTCGCCAGGCGCTCGGCGCCGTAGCGGTGCTCGAAGTAGAGCAGGAGCGTGGACGTCGCGCGGACGCTCACCTCCGGGGCGTTGTCCGGCGACACGTCCTGCACCTTCACCGCCGGCAGCCGACCACTCACGTCTTGGTTCCTTCGGTCACCAGCGTGACCGCATATTTGAGGCCCTCCGGATCCGCCAGCATCGAGAGGAAGCCCTCACAGTGCGCCCGGTAGGCCTCGGGGCTCCCGAAGGCGGGGACCGCCACGGGGGCCAGGGCCTCGAAGCGCGTCTCCCAGTCCCGCAGGAGCCGGGTCTCCGCCGCGCCCGGGGCCATGTAGAAGGGCACCAGGTGCACGCGCACGTCCTTGAGGCCCGCGCGGCGGAAGTCGGAGAACATCTTGCGGCCCACGTACAGGTCGAACCCGCGCGCCTCCAGCGCCTCCACGATGCGCTGCGTGCCCTGACGCAGGTGCTCCGGGAAGGGCCAGTTCTGGAAGCCCAGTCCATCGATGTCGGACACCACCACCCGTCCCCCTGGCCGCGTCACGCGGATGAGCTCCGCGAGCGCCACCTGCCGGTCGGGAAGGTACTCGAAGACGTACTGGCTCCACACGTAGTCGAAGGCGTTCTCTGGCAGGCCCGTGGCGCGCACGTCCGCCTGGAGGAAGGTCAGCTGGGGGCGGTGCCGGTTGCGCGCCTGGGCCTCGGCGATGCGGCCCTCGTGCACGTCCACCCCGGTGACGTGGCCACCCTCCCCCACCCGCTCCGCCATCAGCTCCGCGATGCCCCCGGGGCCACACCCCGCGTCCAGGGCCCGGTCCCCGGCCTTGAGGCCGGTGAGGCGCAGCACGCCGCGCGTGTCCTGGGACTGCTCCTGCTCCAGGAGGCGCCGGGACTCGTCCTCGGACTCCATCAGGTACATCACCGCGCCTCCTGGTCCTGTTCCTGGGAGATGGCGGCGCGCGCCTCGGCACGGGCCTCGCGGGCCGCGCGGCGCGTGGGGGCCTGCCGCTCGAAGAGCGAGCGCCAGGCCTCGCACCAGCGGCGCACCATGGAGCGGTGGAAGGTCCACTCGGAGAAGCGGCCCTGGTCCACGAAGCCCGCCTCCAGCAGCACCGGCACGTCCGCCACGTCTATCAGCCCCAGCGCCGAGGGCCGGCCGCGCTCGCGCGCATGCTGGAGGCACCGCGCCGCGAGCGCCGCCACCGCCTGGCGCGTGTCCGGGTGCGCCCGGTCCGGCACCACGAGGTTGAAGCTGTTGGAGACCTCGATGAGGCTCAGGCCCGGGGTGGCCTCCTCCTGGAGCGCCACCGCGAGCGGCCTTGTCTCCCCGTCCACCACGAACATCCGCCGCTGCCGGTGCAGCCCCGCCGCCCGGAAGCGCTCGCCCAGTTCCTGTTCGGCCTCCAGGTCCGCCAGCAGGTCCTCGCTGAGCAGGCGCACCATCTCGCCCTGGGCCCGGAAGTACGTCTCCAGCCACCTGCGGTCCGCGGGGCCCGCCTCGCGCACGGCGGGCAGCGGGCCCTTGCCCGGGCCTTCGGGGGGCAGCGCGTCCAGGTCCGCGCGCAGGTAGTGGAACTGGCGCAGGTGGCACAGCCCCTGGCCCTCCAGCACGCGGGCCAGCCACGTCCCCAGCCGGTGGGGCCAGCGGTTGTCGGTGCGCCACATGTAGCGGATGAACTCCACGTCCTCCATCGCCTCGCCGACCTCCACCGCGAGCGACGTCAGCTCGCTGGAGACCTGCTCGCTGCGACGGAAGCCCGGCAGCACGGCCAGGTGCTGCACCAGCCACGTGCCCGAGTGCATCCGCAGCCCGTTCACGTGTCCCAGCGGCCGCAGCCCGTCGGTGTAGACGAGCGAGCGCCCCAGGTCGCGCGCGCGGCCCAGCCGTTCGTGCAGCTCTTCCAGGGCGGGCAGGACGCGGGGCTCCTCCCCGAAGGGGTGATCCGGATGGAAGGTGTAGCGGGCGTCCTGCATCATCCGCCAGAGGTCGGGGAAGCGGAACACCGTCCCGTCCTTCACCTGGGGCGAACGGGCGGACACGAACGCGTCCACCACCGCGTCCCGCACCGCGGTCGGCATGTCCAGGATGCGCACCCCGCAGCGGTAGGGCCGCAGGCGTTGATCATGCCGGGCCTCGAACGGGACGACGTCCACCGAGCGCACCTCCACCTGACACGCCACCTCCGAGCCATCCGGCAGGAGCAGCGCCGCGTCCAGGTGCGAGCCCGCGGGCAGCACCTCGCACGACGCGTCGATGGGGAAGGCGAACCCCTGGCCGCCCAGGTCCAACACCGCGCGGGTGATGCGCTGGCCGCCGAAGGGAGACGTGAAGCGCACGAGGAAGCGGTGGTCCACCGCGGGCCGGAAGCGCTGCTGGCCGCGCCGGTTCTCCACCGACAGCGAGCGGGGCAGGCCCAGCGACACGCCGTCGTGCGCGACGTGGAGCATGCTGGTGACGCCCGAGTAGTGCTGGCCGCCCATCTCGAAGCACAGGTGGACGACTTCACCCACGCTGGCCGGCAGTCCCGGGGCCACGACGCCGCGCAGGATGCCGCGCTCGTCCACCGGATCCACCGTGGCGGACTCCATCCGGAAGTGCGCCGCCTGGCTGTCCGGCGGATGCAGCCACAGGGGCAGCTCGCGCCGGAGCGCCTTGCGCAGCGCGGCCAGCACCGTCACCGGGTCGCGCAGCGTGCGCGGCGGCGCGGCGCAGGGCACTTCCGGGGCGGGCCGCCAGGAGATGCCCACGCGCAGGAACGATCTGCCTTCCTGGTGGACCGGCGTGGCGTGGCGCACGTAGGCGCGGCCCACGTGAAGGACAGGCCGGCCGTCGCGCACCATGGACAGCGCGTCCAGCACCGTGCCCGGGAGGAAGGCCGCCATCGACACATCCATGGGAATGCGCAGGGCCGCGCCGAAGTTGCCCAGGTCCTGACATTCCGCGACGAAGGGCTGGTCGCGCAGCAGGAAGTCCACCCGCATGCCCGCGTCCAGCGACACGCGCGTGGAGGCTCGCAACTGGAGGATGTCGCGCAGGCGCAGGCCCAGCTCCCCTTCGGAGAGCGCGTCGTCCACGGTGCTGAAGACGTGCCCTTCCGCGGCGGTCTCCACCAGTTCCTCCAGCCCCAGTTGATCCGACCGGGAGCAGACGAACACGCAGACGGCCTCCGGCGCGGCGCGGTCCACGTGGCGCAGGAAGCGCCGGGCGTTGTCCGCGGGCGCGATGATCAGCGTGGGCACCGACGCTTCCATCCGCCGGGTGGCCTCCACCTGGGAGCCCACCGCTTCCACCCGGTGTGCCCCCAGGGCCGCCACCAGCGCGCTGCGACGGGCTTCGTTGGGGTGGACGATGAGGACTTCGTGAGTGGGCACGCTCATGGATTTTTCCCGACGCGCAAGGGCCACACCGGCGCCCGCGCAAGGCGCCATTCCTGTTGACGCGGGGCCTTGACCCGGCCCCGTTCCCGCCAGTCGCATCTCTTGAGTGTCCGAGCCTGGTGGATGTCCGCTGCCAGCGAGCCCGCGCTGTGACGTCTTCCCGGTGAGCCGCCAGCAAACCGCTGCGTACTTTACCTGCTCCTATGGATTAGGTGATGTACGCGAGGGTAAGAGACTTTTCGGAATAGGTTAAAGGCGCGAAGTCATCCCAGACCCCCTGCCAGGTAGGAAGCACGCGCGGGGCGGTTTGGAGCGTGCTGGCCGCCGGGGCAAGAGGCGGTTACAGAAGGCCCGGCGAGGAGAACCACGATGGGCGTGACGGTGGACTACGAGGCCGAGATCCGGGCGCTGAAGCGCTCCATGAACGCGGTCATCCTGGCGCACTACTACCAGGAGAGCGAAGTGCAGGACGTGGCCGACTTCGTCGGCGACAGCCTGGCGCTGGCGCAGGCGGCGGAGAAGACGGACGCCGACGTCATCGTCTTCTGCGGCGTGCACTTCATGGCGGAAACCGCGAAAATCCTGAATCCGAGCCGACAGGTGCTGCTGCCGGATTTGAAGGCCGGCTGTTCCTTGTCGGACCGGTGTCCTCCCGCGGCCTTCAAGGCGTTCAAGGAGAAGCACCCCGGTGCGTTCGTGGTGTCGTACGTGAACAGCTCCGCCGCGGTGAAGGCGATGAGCGACGTCATCTGCACGTCGTCCAACGCGGTCCGCATCGTGAACCAGATTCCCAAGGACCGCCCCATCCTCTTCGCGCCGGACCAGCACCTGGGCCGCCACGTGATGAAGCAGACGGGGCGCGACATGGTGCTGTGGCCGGGCAGCTGCATCGTCCATGAGATCTTCAGCGAGAAGAAGCTCGTGGGCCTGAAGGTCGAGCATCCGGACGCGGAGGTGGTGGCCCATCCGGAGTGCGAGCAGCAGGTGCTGCGTCACGCGGACTTCATCGGCTCCACGAAGGCCATCCTGGACTACGTGGTGAAGAGCCCGAAGTCGAAGTTCATCGTGGTGACGGAGGCCGGCATCCTCCACCAGATGAAGAAGAGCGCGCCGCACAAGACGTACATCCCGGCGCCGCCGGACAACGGGTGCGCGTGCAACGAGTGCCCGTACATGCGGCTCAACACGCTGGAGAAGCTCTACCGGTGCATGAAGGACCGCACGCCGGAGCTGGTGCTGCCCGCGGACCTCCAGGGCGCGGCGCTGGCGCCCCTCAAGCGGATGCTGGAGTGGTCTGCCTGAAGTCTTGAACAGGGACTGTCGCCCGCGTCCCAGGTTTGAAAACTCGCGCCTTGCGGACGGCGGGCCCAAGTGCCATGGAAGAGACGTGGCCTTCCGATTCCTCGCACTTCCCGCCCACCGGCTGGTGGACTTTCCCAACACCCTGCCGGACGACGAGCGCCTGGAGCCGGAGCTGCCTCCGGTCCACGAGGCCGTGGAGCGCGCCCTCGCCGGCGCCGAGTTCCGCGACCTGCGCGCCCGCGACCGCATGCGCGCCCTGCTCCAGGGAGACCGGCCGCCGGCCCTGGGCTCGCCGGGCAAGGGCTTTGGCCCCAGCGCCGTCTTCGCCCAGCCGCCCCAGGACCTGCCGGCGCTCCTGCGTCTGGCGGACGAGCTGGAGCAGTTGGCCCGACGGGAAGCCGGCGAGCGCGCCCTGGTGTGGAAGTGCGGCCAGTGCAACGCCCGCTACGCGGTCCCCGTGGCGCTGGTGCGCCAGGTGTCCATCCGCTGCGAACGCTGCGGCACCCCGGTGGAGCTGAGCTCGCAGCAGAGCCTGGGCGAGGAAGCCCTCATCGACCCGTTCCAGGGCGCGGTGAACAGCAGCCGGCACGAGCTGGCCACGTTCTTCCGCGAGGCGATGGCGCGCGGCTGGCCCGTGCTCGTGTCCGAGGGCGGGGCTCCCGCGCCGCGCACGCGCGCCTCCACCCCGGCCGTCTGAAGGGCCGGGCGGTGACGCCCGCGGCAGCGGACCTCAGATGAAGACGCCGGCGGAGGCGTCGTTGCGCGCCTCCTGCAGCTGCTGCGTCGCGGGACGGCCGCGCAGCGCGTCCATCACCTGACCGGGGGCGTGGCGGCCCGAGCACTTGGAGCACTCGCACTTGCCGCGCTTGCAGGTGCAATCCGCCTTGCTGCCGCAGGAGCACTTCGCGGTCAGCATCCGATCCAGCTCCTCCAGGGGACGCGGGGCCTCCTCCGGCTTCGCCTCGGCGGACTGGGAAGGCGCGGGCGTCTTCGCCGCTTCCTTCGAGGCCGCCTTCGCCTTCGCGTGGGCTTCGCACGCATGGGCGGGCACCGGCACCAGCCACAGGCCGCCCAGCAGCAATCCGGCGGTCATCCACGTCGCGCTGCGTGCCATGTCGCTCTCCTCAGGCGGGGCACGGCGGGCCCCTGGAGCCCGGCCTATACCGCAGGGCATCCCCCCTGCCAAGACATGGGCACGTACCTTTGCCTACCCATCGACAGAGCGCATGGGGCCCACGGTGCGCTCGCCCGGTGTGGGCGCGCGCGCGTACAGTCCGCGCCCTCCTGCCCGTGACGAACCGAACCGCCCGCATCGCCTTCGCCGCTGCGCTCGTCCTGGGCGCGCTGCCCCTCTGGGTGTCGCGCGTCCTGCCCATGGTGGACCTGCCGCAGCACCTGTACCTCATCTCCGTGCTGCACCGGCTGGAGGACCCGACGACGCTGTACCCGGCGCTGTTCGCCGCGCGGCATGAGCTGACGCCCTACCTGGGCTACTACTACCTGGTCAGCGCGCTCAACTGGCTCTTCCCGCTGGAGGTCGCCAACCGCGTCTTCCTCACCGCGTACGTGGTGGGGCTGCCGCTGGGCATGGCCTTCCTCCTGCGCAGCCTGGGCCGGCCCTCCTGGCCCGCGCTGCTCACGCTGCCGCTGGCGTACGGGGACAGCTTCGGCTGGGGCTTCATCAACTACCTGGCGGCGCTGCCGCTGACGCTGCTGTGCTGTGGCCTGTTCGTGCGGGCGCTGACGGACGTGCCCCACCGCATCCGCCAGGCCATGGGGCTGGCCGCGTGTCTCGTGGCGGTGCTGCTCTTCCACGTGCAGGCGTTCGGGTTCCTGGCGTTCGGGCTGCCGTGGCTGCTCTTCACCACGCCCGTGCCGGAGGACGCATCAGCGCGCGGCTTCGTGGCCCGGCTGCGGCCGCGCGTGGCGGCGCTCGCGGGCGTGGTGCCCGGCGTGACGCTGTTCCTCGCGTGGGTGGTGCTGCGCTTCGGCAACCCGCCGGACATCCAGCCCGGGGCGCCGTGGAAGGCGTGGGGGCCCACGTTCTCGCCGCAGAACCTGGCGTGGAAGGGCTTCGAGCAGAACCGCGCGGAGTTCTTCCAGGTGCTCGCCAACACGTTCCATGACGGTTCGGACCGGTGGGCGCTGTACGCCGTCGGCCTCGTCGCGGCGGTGGGCTGGGGGCTGGGGCTGCTGCGGCCGGGGACCCTTCGCGAGGGGCCGGTGGCGCGCTGGCGGCTGCTGGGGCTGGGGGTGCTGGCGCTGGCGCTGTACTTCCTGCTGCCCTTCGACATCCGGGGGTACGTCTACTACCTCAACACGCGCTACGCGCACCTGGCCGCGGCGCTGCTGGTGGCGAGCATGCCGGCCACGCGCGTCGGGTGGCGGCGGCCCCTGTGCCTCGCGGCGGCGGCGTGCGCGCTGCTCGTGGCCTTCGTGATGGGGCGCGGCTTCCGCGACTTCGCCGAGGAGGCCCGCGAGTGGGACGTGCTCGCGGACGTCACCGGCAACCGGCCGAAGGTGATGGGGCTGGTGTTCGACGCGGGCTCCAGCGTCGTGCGCTTCCCCGTGTTCCTGCATGGCGCGGCGGTGCTGGCGCGCGAGCGCGGAGGGGTGCCCAACTTCACCTTCGCCACCACGCCGCACTCGCCGCTGCGCTACCGGGACGCGGTGCCGCCCACCTTCCCCTCCGAGTGGCGTCCGCAGCAGATGGACTACGCGACGCCGGAGATCGCCGAGTGGATGCCGCCCGACGCGGACGTGCGGCGGTTGATGGAGCAGGTGGCGGCGCTGGCCGGAAGCCCGCTGGCGTTGAGCGCGCCCCAGCGCCAGGAGCAGGTGCGGCAGAAGGTCCTGGACGCGGCGCGGGCCTACTTCACCCCGGAGGTGCGCCAGCGCTACGCGCGCCGGCTGTGGCGGATGGCGGCCTTCTTCGAGGCCACCGGCCGGCCCCCGCAGGCGGACATGGCCCGGGCCGAGGCCCGGAGGCTCTTCCACGGCGTCGAGGAGCCCTACTCCCGCTTCGCGGAGACGCTCTTCACCAAGGTCGTCGTCCTGGCCGCCGCGGGCGCGCAGGCCCAGTCAGCCACCGGGGCTCCGACAGCGGGCGAGCCCCCTGCCCCGGCCACCTCCGAGCGGCGCAGCCCGGGGGGCCTCATCCTTCCCTGACGCGCCCGCGGTGCTCGGAGGGCCGCGAACCCCCGGCCGCGCTCACGAGCGAAAGCAGCGAGGTCCCACCTCCCCTGACGCCCACACGGCGCCCGGGGAGGGGACCCGACTTCAGGCCTGCTCCGTGCGGGCGCACAGCAGCAGGTCCAGGTTCTCCCGCTCCCAGGCGACCGCCCGCTGGTAGTCGTGGAAGCGCTTCTCGTGCTCCATCAGCTCCGGCGGGTGGATGCAGCGCCGGCCGTCCTCGCCCCTGCGGGCGCGGTAGACGTGGTGCAGCATCTCGTGGAAGACGATCCACTCCACGAAGTAGCGGGGCACCAGCGGCTGGTCCAACGCCGGGTGGATGCGGATGACCTTCGAGTCCGCCGAGTATGAGCCCATCTTGATGCTCTTGCGCGGGCCCTTCACCCGGGGCGCCGGCCCGAAGGTGATGGCCGCGTCGATGCGACTCTGGAAGTAGCGTTCGTTGAGCCGCTCGTAGATGCGCGCCAGGTCGTGGTAGCGCCCCACCGGGGACAGCCGCAGCCGCTTGCGCATCTGCGCCGGGGACAGCCGGCGGATGAAGATGCGGTTGCGCTCGATGTACTTGTCCAGGAGCACGCTCGCGTCCGCGTCCCCCGTGCGCACGAAGCTGGCGAGCGCCTGGAGCACTTCGTCCGGCGCGGCCAGGAACATGTGGTGCAGCCGCAGCCGCCACAACGCGCGCTGGCGCTGGAACGTCAGCATCGTGTGCGTGTTGTCGTGGATCTCCACCGCCACCTTCCCCCGCAGCCGCGTGCGCAGCCGCCGCTCCAACACGCGCCGCCACACCTTCACCAGGCGGTTCGGCTCAGGGGCGACCGGAAGCTGCCGGGCCACCCTCCCCGCGGGGTAGGTCCTCTGTCGGATGATGTTCTTCTGCTTCTTCGCGCGAGCCATAGAGGGGCCGGAGTCTACGGACCCCTCTGACATGTGTAAACGCGCCCGCTTGGTGGAAAGCCAAGGAATTCCAACGACTTAAGGGCACTCAAGCTTACCCGGTCCTACGTGTCCGCCGCAGGGTGCGCATGCCGCATACGGGCAAGTGGCCGTCCCGATTAGCGCCGCCTCCGGCATGGGACCCGCAGCGTCTGGAGTTCCACGGTTCCAGGTCGGATGTTGTAGGTCTCAATGCGTGGAAGTATCCGTTTTCCCGGACATGTATACTGGACGCGAAGCAGGCCAGGGGACAGGGCGAGGACCTGGTTGATGGGCAGCTTTTCGCCCCCCGGCCGGCCAAGCACGGTGCGCGCCGGCGCATCGAACCGGACCTCCACCGTGGCGGGTGCCGCAGGCGGCCTGGCGGGGACCGGGGTTTCGGGCTCCACCTGGGGGTCCGGAGGGGTCGCCACGGCGAGCGCGTTCGCGTCCCCCGCGGGTGCCGCATCCGGCGTCGCGGAGGTGTTCGCGAGGACGGATTCGCTGGGTTTCGCCGCCGGAGCCTCGGCGGGAACGTCCTGGGGGGGTGTCATGGGGGCCGTGCCGGTGGGACCGGGACGGGACGGCGCCTCCGTGTTTGGCGCCCTCATTGGCGTGGGCCGAGGAGGCGCTTCCGGCTCGAAGGCGCCCATGATCCAGGCGGCGCCCAGGCTCAGCAACACGACGACGATCGCGGCCACCGTCAGCATCACGACCGTGCGCGCGCTCCGGGGGGATGCGGAGGAGTCGAAGGTGTCCGGTCCGTCTTCGTCGTCGAAGCCCTGCTCCTCGTCGTCTTCGTCCTCGACGTCCGCGGCGCGGAAGCCCTTCCGGGACGGCTGGCGCGGCGCCTGGAACCCGACGGTGGACTCGTCGTCATCCGGATCATCCGACTGACTGGGCGTCGGATCCGTCTGGCTCGCCCCGGACATGCCCGGGTCGGTGCTGAAGCGCTCTTCGTCCTCGGGGGACGGACGCGGCGGAGGACGGACGTTGCGCGCGCCCGCGTTCACGGGCGGGGCGGAGCGGTTCGCGTCGCTGGACTGCGGCCCGGGACGTCGAGCGCCCGGGGCCGGAGCCCCGCGCCCCTCATCCCCCGGGGGCACGTTCATCCGCCGGGGTCCCGAGGCCAGCGGTTCGGAGCGGCCGTCATCGCCTGGAGGCACGCCCATGCGTCGGGGTCCCGAGGCCAGCGGTTCGGAGCGGCCGTCATCGCCTGGAGGCACGCCCATGCGTCGGGGTCCCGAGGCCAGCGGTTCGGAGCGGCCGTCATCACCCGGACCACTGCCCGGCCGGCGCGAGCCCGGAGGTGGCGGCGGTGCCCCCCGCGCATCCGACGGGTGCGGCGGCGTCCGGCGCGGAGAGGGAGAAAACGGGTCGCCGTCCACCGGGCCGCGCGGCATGGCCACGCCGGGCGAGGACATCCGGCGCGCGCGCTCCGCGTCCCCGCGTTCCACCGGAGGCGACGGACGCGCGGTGGGATCCGCGGCCCCACCGCGTCGCACCGGCGCGGGCACGACGCCCCGGGGCCGGCGCGCGCGCAGCGGCACGGTGGAGTCCGCGTCTTCGTCCTCCTCGTCCTGCAACGTCTCCGGCTCCAGCACCGGCTCCAGGTGCCGACGGGGCGGATAGGCACCGGGCATCGTCCCGACGGCGGTGGACTCGTCCAGGTCCTCGTCGTCTTCTTCGTCCGCGCGGCGCGTGGGCAGCTCGCGAGGCAGCGCCATCTGCGTCGCGGGCTCGCCGTCCTTGTCGTCGTAGGCGCGCAGCACCGCGCCCTCCCGCGTGGGCCGGCGCGCGGGCGGACGCGCCACCAGCCCCGCGGGCGTCACCGCGCCAGGGCCCGTCCGGGGCTGCGCCCGGCCCATCCCGGACGCCGAACCTCCCAGGGGCAGCGTGCGCGCGGAGGTGTCCTCCACCTCCGGGGGCAGCGGCAACGTGCGCGCGGCCGTGTCCTCCACCTCCGGGGGCAGCGGCAGCGTCCTGGCCGCGGTGTCCTCCACCTCCGACGCCAGCGGCAGCGTGCGCGCGGCGGTGTCCTCCGGCAGGTACGGCACGGGCG
>NZ_RAWD01000106.1:0-27950 GCF_003612065.1 Corallococcus sp. CA047B | reverse complement strand
CTGCCCGCCTGGTTCGACGACTACAACCGCTGCCACCCGCATCGGGGCCTCAAGATGAAGTCACCCCACGAGTTCCGTACTGCTAACTCTCAACCTTGAGCTGTCCGATTTGACGGGGGCAACTCCACGATGGGGCACGCCACCATCGAACCGACCGTGCGTGCCACCCGCGGCGCGGGAGCGCGCGGTGCAGGCAGAGGGGCACATGAGGGAGTGCAGAAAGAACGAAAGGCCCGGAACCTTTCGGTTCCGGGCCCTTCAGTGGCGAGGAGTACGGGACTTGAACCCGTGGGCAGGGCGATGGGAAACCTCAAGCAGGACGCGCAGTTACCCGCTATCGCCTTGAATCCCCTCGGGTTCATCATCCCGCTCCGTCCCGTGCTGTTCCCTGGTGTGTTCCCTCAAGCCACGCTGGAGGGGCACACTGGGGGCACACGGCGGCCCCTCACCGAGGCTTGAAGGGCCACCGCTTCCAGTCAGGCTTCCTCGTCGGGAAGGAGCGTCCGAAGCAGTTCGTCGTCAGGACTGAGCGGGCGCCAGCCGGGAGGTGGGGGGCTGGCGAGAAGCACATCGCGCACCTGCCGCACGCGCTCTTCATGGGTTTCTGGGGTGTACGCAGACCAGCGACCAAGCGTCATTGCAACCTCGAAGCGGCTTTCGTCGTCCAAGATGGGAGGCCAACCGTTGGGGAGTCCCTCGGCGACTTCGCGCACGAGCACATCGCGAACGAAGCGCGTGATCCGCTTGTGCTGCTCCGCCTCGTGCAGCAAGCCGCTCAACACCTGCACCGCAGCAACGTCGTTGCCCAGTTCGTCGGCCAGGACGTACAGCGGAACGGCAGGGCGCGCATCGGCAAAGGCGGTCAGTGAGTCGTAGCCTCGCTCACGGACCCGTTCGTACAGGCGCGCCTTGATGTTGCCCTGCCATGCACCTCCGTCACTCATCGGCTACACCCCAGGTAAACGGCACTTGTTGGATCGGCCGGTCGCCGCTTCCGATCAGGCTTCTTCGTCGGGGAGGAGCGTCCGGAGAAGCTCGTCGTCGGGGCCGAGTGGACGCCAGCCAGCGGGGGGAGGGTTGGCGAGAAGCGCATCCCCTGCCCGATCAACCCGCGCCCTGTGGGTTACTGGGGTGTAGGCGAACCACGACCCGAGCCCCATCGCAACCTCTCCACGGGTTGCATCATCCAGCACGTCCGGCCAGCCATTCGGGAACCTCTCGGCCAACTCGCGCACGAGGACGTCACGAACCAAGCGCGTGACCTGCTTGCGCTGCTCCGCCTCGTACATCAAGCCGCTTAGAATCTGCACGGCAGCAACGTCGTTGCCTAACTCGTCGGCCAGGACGTACAGCGGAACAGCAGGGCGCGCTTCGGCAAAGGCAATGAGTGAGCCGAAGCCCCGTTCACGAACCCTCTCGTACAGGCGTGCCTTGATGTCGCCCCGCCAAGCCCCTCCATCACTCATCGTCCTCTCCCTGAAGTGAAGTTCATGGGGATTCGATAGTCCCGCATATGCCTCGCGACTTCCTTCAAGATCCCATCCCGCGTCAACAACCGGCCGGCTCTCGTCTCAGCCTGGAGTAGCGCATCCATGATCATCCGATTCCACTCGCCGGGCCAAATGCGCCCCAGCTTCCAGTTCCCCCCTCCATGAATCGCCTCGTGATCGGCCTGCTCCAGCCGGACGCAAAAGTTGTCGATGTCCATGTCGCCCTTGAAGCCGCGCCGCTCGAACCACTCGCGGTGTTCTTGCGGCAGCACATGGTGCTTCGGGGCATCCGACATTCCCGCCCCCGCCCTGCCCGTTACCCGCATACCGCGCACCTCAGGGCTGTCCCCCAGCGCTTCGCGCACGCCCTTGGGTAGGTCCTGCTGCGCCTGGGCCATCGTGACTTGTCCGCCCTGAATGAGGACGGCCGCGCCGACGGCGGGAACGGAGATGACGCCCGCCTGCACGAGCCTTCGCATCATCTCCACCCACTCGGCGGAGACCACCAGCCGCGAGCCCACCATGACGCCGCCTGAACTCATTGCCAGGCCCACGCCGAGCGCCGCAGGGGCCGAGGGTGGCACGCATGGCTGGGCCATCTTCATCGTGGAGATCATCGTGACCATCTCCACCGCCTGCATCGCCGCGATGACCTGCCCGCCAAGCTTCATGGTCTCGCGGGTCTCCCGTTGGAGCGTGTCGAACTCACGCGTCAGCTTCCCCATCAGCTCGGGCATCGCGGTGGTCGCTGCCTCCACCCGCTCCGGGTCCAGTGAGGCGAGATCCGTCAGCGTGGGCTCCATCAACCCCTGCACGCGATGAAGGTCCACGAAGAGCTTCTCGGCGCTGCACATGGGGCAGTGCCGGAGCACGGCGTCCGCGAGGTGCAGGAAGTCCACCCAGGTGGCCAGCAGGAGCGTTCCGAATTGAGCTGCCTGGAGCTTCGGCCCTGTCATGCGTAGCAGGCCCAACTCCATATCCGTGTCGCCAACTTCCGAGGCCGCTTCCGTCAACGCCGTGGCGCTCCCAAGCGCGCCATGAAGCCACGTCACCTGCTTGGATCCCTGGTCGAGGTAGCGCGTGAAGACGCCGGTCAGGCTCCAGCCCCAGAGGTCCGGAGGACGGGCCGCGAGCTTGGTGAACGCGGCCTCGACGCGGGTCAGGGAGCCCTTCACGTCTTTCGTCGCGTCGATGACTGCCTGCCGCGTCGATGCAGCGCTCCGGGCCCCGCCCCCGATAGCGCTGTCTCCCACGGCGGTCACGTCGTCACGCGGCTGCTGGCGGCGTAGGAGCCTTTGCTCGGGTCCAGCAAGAGCGCGCGGGAGGAGGTTCTGGGCGCGCGGGGACTCATCGCTCGGGGGTTCCACCCAGGTGGGCAAGGAGGCTTCTCGCGGTGCGTAGCTCAAGCTTCGGCCACGCCCAGGCGCTTGCGCCACGGAGGCGCATCCCGTGGCCATCAGCACCAGGGCCAGCACCAGGGCATCAGCGCGCATTGTCCACCCCCAGGCCGACCGAGACGAACGCCCCCGGCCGCAGCGTCCCCTCCGGCGTGGGGAAAAGCAGCGTGCCGCCCGTCCCCATCGCGTAGAGCTTCCCGCCCAGCAATCGCCAGCGCGCTTCCGCCGCGCCCAGGTAGCGCGCTCCGGGCTGTCCCGCCCCCACCGCGAGACCCTTCAAGGCGACTTCAACGGAGCGGTTAAAGAGCTGCACCGCCACGCGCCCGTCCATGTCGAAGCGGCCCCAGGTGAAGGCCTCCACCCCCAGCGACAGCTTCAGGTGCTTGGAGAGGCCGCCGTAGCGGACCGCGTCCCAGCCCACCTCCGCCTCCCCATAGGCCGAATACCCGTCCGGGAAGGGTGTCTCCGCCAGCGGCAATCCCTCCGGCCCCGCCGCCTTGAAGCGCGCCAATTCGTAGTCCGGGCCGAAGAAGCCCTGACGAAAGCCGCCGTGTTGCCTGCGCACCTCCAACCGCAGCCGCATGTCCAACGTGGGCGTCAACGCATCCGCGCCCGCTCCCACCACCGCACCCCATGCGCCGCCCTCACCGGGCCGTCCGCCCCAACCGGCAAGCAGGTGGGCCTCGAAGCCCGGCCGCACCACCACCACGGCGGTGCCGTCCAGGTGCACCAGCGTCAGCGGGGGCGCATCTCCTCCGGCCATCCCCCAGTCATGCACGGCGGAGAGCGCCAGCGTGTAGCGGCCCGGTTCGCGGGGCTGGCCGAAGAGGACATGCTGTACGTCCAGCGCGACTTCCGCCCCCATCAACCGTGCGCCCAGCACGTCCGAGGCGAAGGCCTGCGTGTAGAGGGGGCCCAGCGTGCCGGAGAGGAAGCCTCCCGCCGGGTGGTAGTCGGGATTGCTTCGGTTGGAGTAGCGCCGCACGAGGTGCGCGGACAGCAGGCTGTAGGACTCCAGCGCGCCGAACCAGACGCCCACGGGCGCGTTGTTCGAGCCCAGCTTGAGGCCGCGCACCACCTGCCCCCAGTCCGAGAGGCTGTCCCAGTCCTCCCGCCGCACGAGGCCCGTGCCTTCTCCTCCACGCCACAGCCGCAACCGCACCGGAGCGCCCAGATTGAGGCCGAAGTCCTCTCCGCGCTCGAGGACGAGGGTGGGCTCCACCTGGAGGAAGCCCTCGTCCGTGCCGACCCCCGCGCGCGGCAGCAGGGCCAACGCAGTCGCGTCCAGCCGCAGCAGCGAGCGCCACGCGGAGTCCCGTACGCGCCGTTCCTCCTCGGGCTGCGTGTCGGGGACCCCCTCCGCCCCTGCGGCGACCGGCCAGACCAGCAACAGCCATACCGCCCCACCTCGCGTCATTCGCATACACGCCTCCTGTGAGTGCCCCGGCGAAGGGAGCAAAGAACACACGTCTGACGTTCAGCCCGGAACTGGCTGGCTGCGCGTCGCTGCTCAGAGGTGCGGGGAATGGGAGGCCGTCCGCGTCGGGGCAGCGGGAGTCAGTGCTTCGCCACGCGGGGCGCGCTGAGCCTCGGATGTAGGGGACGCCGTGGGCGCTGCCCCAGGTGTGCTGTCAGCCTCAGCACCCGCTGCTGCGCCGAATCGGCCATTGTCCGCTTTGCCAGCGCCACGTCGGCGCACTCGGCCCACCTCGCGGCCCTTCTCGCATTTGAACAAGCAATCGCAAACACGAAGGCCCCGCGACGTTCATCGCGAGGTCCGTGTTGAACAAAAAGGCCCATCGGGTTGGCAGGGCCTTTCAGTCAGCTCCAGGAGAGGGATTCGAACCCGCGACCAGGGAGATGGGAAACCCTTGATGACGCACCGCCAGCCGCGTCTACCGCAGCGCCGCGAGGGCCGCGCCGACCTTCGCCACCGTCACCGACACGGGCGTCGTCACCTCCGGAGCGAAGATGGCCACGCGGAGCTCCTCGAAGGCCCACCGCAGCTCCTGCGCCGCCTCCTGGTCACGCACGGTGGCGCACCTGGCGAGGAAGGCCTCCCATAGGGGGGTGAAGGGCACGGCCTTCCCTGCGTCCTTGCCGGGGTTCGCCACCGCACGCGACAGCCGTGCCTGGGCCGCGCGGAGATAGCGCGGGTAGTTCAGCAGGCGCACGAAGGGGATCCACTCGATGAGCTTCGCGGGGAACAGCTGCCCGAGCTGCGAGCGGATGTCGCGCACGGCCGCCGCGCCGCTCGGCCCCTTGGATGCTGCCTTGAGCGCAGCGAGCGTCTCCGCGAGCTCCGAGGAGGTGGCAACGACGGCGTTCGCCCATTCCCGGGCCGCCTGCTCGATGCGCGGTGAGCCCTCTTGAACCAGCGCCTCGAAGGCCGCCTTCGTGCGGGGCAGCGGCGCGCCCGGTGCGAGCTTGAACGCATCGTCGACGCTGCGTGCGAGGACGAGCGCCCGGAAGGTGTCGGCCTGACCCCGTGCGGGCGGCGAGCCGTCCAGGGACGGGAAGGGCAGCGGCATGCGCGCGGCGCTGACGGCCACATGCCCGCGCGCGGCGAGCATCAGGAGCCGGCGGACCCCCGTGCGCGTGGCCGCGTCGGCCGCGGATGATGTCTCGAGCAGCACCAGGTCCACGGCGGCGCCCCGGTCGACGAGCGCGGGGTGGCTGCGGATCTCAAGCCCGCCGACCCGCCGGGCGACCACGGGGGGCAGATCGCCGAAGGTCCAGGCGGTCAGCCCCTTGCGCTCCCAGTCCGAAGTCGGTGCCACGCTGCGCAGCGCCGCCCGTGCACGTCCCCCGTGCTGTTCGAGCAGCGCGTCGGCGTCGCGGCTCCGCGCGAGCTCCTTTCCCCGCTCGTCGAGCACCCGGAGCGTGATGCGCAGGTACGGCGCCACGGCATCCGCCCGGAAGGACTCCTCGGGCACGTCCACGCCGCACAGCCGGGACACCGCACGCGCGAGCGCTGGAATCATCGGCCCGCGGAAGGGCACCAGCTCCTTCTCGAGACGGTCGACCAGGGCCGGCACCGGCCCCAGCTGCTTGCGCTGGGCGCGGGGGACCTGCTCGAGCAGGGCGGTGAGTTTCTCCCGCTGCCACCCGGGGATGGTCCAGTCGAGCTCGCCCGGGACCAGCTGGGCGAGCAGCAGCAGCGGCACGCTCAGGGTGATGCCGTCGTCCTCGGCCGCGGGGTCGAAGGTGTACGTCACCGGCACGGACGCGCCGTGCAGGGTGATGGCATCCGGGTAGCGCGCCGGGGACAGGCCCGGGTCGTGCGAGAGGGCATCCTCCATCGAGAGGATGAGCACGTCGGGGTCGGCGGCCTCGGCCTTGCGGCGCCAGGCCTCGAAGCTCGCTCCGTCCGTCACGTCCGCCGGGAGGCGCTCGTCGAAGAACGTCAGCAGGGCCTCGCTGTCGAGCAGCTCGCTGCGCCGGGCCTTGTCCCGCAGGCGCGCCACGCGCTCGAGCACCTCGCGGTTCTCCTCCTGGAACGCCCCCCGGGTGCGGTACTCGCCGCGCACCAGGGCATGATCGAGGAACATCAGCCGTGCCCGGGCGGGGTCCATGCTGGCCAGGGCCACGGGGCGCTCCTTGAAGACCTGAAGCCCGAAGAGGGTCGCGTTCTCCTTCACGACGGCGCGCGCGGACTTCTCCGACCAGTGCGGTTCGGAGTAGCTGCGCTTGAGCAGGTGGGGGGCCGCCGCCGCGAGCCACTCCGGGTCGAGCTTCGCCACGGTGCGCGCGAACAGCTGGGACGTCTCCACGAGCTCGAACGCCATCGCCCAGGCAGGGGGCTTTTTCGCGAGCGCCGACGAGGGGTGAACCATGAAGCGCGTCTGCTTCGCGCCCGTAAAGTGGCGCTGCTCCGGATTCCACTGGCCGATGCGGGACAGGAGCCCGGTGAGGAGCGCCTGGTGCAGGACGTCCCCGCGCGCCGGGGCGCCCCGGCCCTTGCGCGGCAGGCGCAGCTCGCGGACGGTCTCCTCGAGCTGGCGCTGGACGTCCCGCCACTCGCGCACCCGCAGGAAGGACAGGAAGTTGTCCCGGCACACGCGCCGCAGATGGGACGTCCCCCGCTCCTCGGCCTCGCGCACGAACGCCCACAACTTGAGCAGCCCCGTAAAGTCCGAGTGCTCGTCACGGAAGCGCGAGTGCAACGCGTCCGCCTTCTGCGCGAGCTCCCGTGGCCGCTCGCGCGGGTCCTGCAGGTTGAGCGCCGCGGCGATGATGAGCACCTCGTCCAGGCACCCATACTCGGCGCCGGCGAGAATCATCCGCGCGATGCGCGGGTCCACCGGGAAGCGCGCGAGCTGGTGGCCGAGCGGCGTCAAGGCGCGCTCCTTGCCCTCGATGGCCCCGAGCTCCTCGAGCACCCGCCAGCCCTCGGCGATGGCCTTCGGCTGGGGCGGGTCGAGGAAGGGGAAGTCCTCGACGTCACCGAGGCCGAGGGACTTCATCCGCAGGATGACCCCCGCGAGCCCGGTGCGCTTGATCTCCGGGTCGGTGAAGGCGGGCCGCGTGGTGAAGCCCGCCTCGTCGTAGAGGCGCACGCAGATTCCGTCGCGCACGCGGCCGCAGCGCCCCTTGCGCTGGTCGGCGCTGGCCTGGGAGACCGGCTCGATGTGCAGGCGCGTGGTGCCCGAGCGTGAGTCGTAGCGCGACAGGCGTGCCACCCCGGTGTCCACGACGTACACGATCCCCGGGAGGGTGACGGACGTCTCCGCGACGTTGGTGGAGAGGATGACCCGGCGCTGGGGGATGGTGGCGAAGACGCGCGACTGCTCGGCGGCGGACAGGCGCCCATACAGGGGCTGCACCACCGTGCCGCGCAGCTCGCGCGCGTTCAGGGCGTTCTCGGCCTCGCGGATCTCCCGCTCCCCAGGGAGGAACACGAGGACGTCCCCGTCCGGGTCGAGCGAGATCACGTTCGCCACCGCATCGGCGACGGCGTCCGCGAGCTCGGCGTCCTCGGGGGGCGGCTCATAGAGCACGTCCACCGGAAAGGTCCGGCCCTCCACCTGGATGACCGGAGCGCCTCCGAAGAACTGCGAGAAGCGCTCGGTCTCGATGGTGGCCGAGCTCACCACCACCTTGAGGTCGGGGCGCCTGGGGAGGAGGCGCTTGAGCCACCCGAGCAGGAAGTCGATGGTGAGGCTGCGCTCGTGGGCCTCGTCGAGCACGATGGTGTCGTAGCGTTTCAGGAGCGGGTCGCTGTGAATCTGCGCGAGCAGGACCCCGTCGGTCATGAACTTCACGGCCGTCCGCCGGGTCGAGCGGTCCTCGAAGCGAATCTGGTAGCCGACGTCCGTGCCCAGCTCCGTGCCGAGTTCGCGTGCCACGCGCGCCGCCACGCTCGTCGCGGCGATGCGCCGGGGCTGGGTGACGCCAATCTGGCGCGGGCGCCCGCGCCCCATGGCGAGCAGGACTTTCGGCAGCTGTGTCGTCTTCCCCGAGCCGGTGGCCCCAGCGACAATGACCACCTGATGGGCTGTGATGGCCGCGGTGATGTCCTCCACCCGGCTCGAGATGGGGAGCTCGGGGGGGAAGTGCAGGGTGGGCAAGCCGCCGGAGGTAGGGACGGGTAGGTCGCCGGACATGGTGGCATGGCCTAGCACTGAAGCACGCGCCGCGCCCCTGACGAATCGTGTGGGCGCCTGCGCGCCCGGCGTTCCTGAGGGGTTCGCCCTGCATGCCAGTACGCACCTGCACGCCAACGATAGGCAGTGGCTGGAGCGGCTGTGCCGCTACGGAGCACGCGGCGCGCTGGCGCTGGAGCGTTTGTCACGAGCGGAGGACGGCCGCATTGCTTGGCGGATGAAGCGTCCGTTGCCAGACGGCACCACACGCCTCTTCTTCACCGGACTGGAACTCTTACGTCGCGTGGCGTCCCTGATACCTCCGCCTCGGTCGAACCTCACGAGGTTTCACGGTGTCTTCGCTCCGGGCGCGAAACTCCGGCCATTTCTGCTCCTTCAAGCGGAGGCAGAGGCGAAGCCGGAAGAGGCAAGCGAGCTGCCTTTAGCAGCGACGAGACAGGAGCCGACCCAGGAGCGCACGCCGCGGCTGGATTGGGCCGGGTTGCTCAAGCAGGAGTTTCGCGCTGGACGTGTTCGCCTGCGGCAGGTGTGGAGGCAGGCGCCGGGTGCTGGGGTATCTGACGGCTCCCAGTGGGGTGCGTGCCATCCTGGAGCAGCTGGGACTGCCCACGCTGCCTGGGAGACTGGCCCCAGCACGGGGGCCACCCCAGAGCGCGTGGTGTTGAGCGCCAGGCCGCAGTGGCCCCCATGTCCAAGCCCCGTGCCGCGCCCCTGAGGGGAGCGCGGCCTGAGCGGGCGTGTGCCCCCTGAGGGCTGCACGGCTTCTCCACCGGCCAGGCGCACAGCTCGGCGGCACCCGTCAGCGTCCCTCTTCGGCACCTCTGCTCCAGCCCCCACCCTCAACAGGCCTTCTATTCGCCCTATGCGTCCTGGGGCCATCGGACGGATGCCCCAACACGGAGCGCGAGCCATGAAGAAGATATGTCCACACCTGGAAGTGACCGAGCGTCACCGGACGGCGCCCATCCACCCCAGTGGCCACGGATGTGTGGAGTGTCTGAAGGACGGAGGTGACTGGGTCCACCTCAGGATGTGCCTGACCTGCGGGCACGTGGGCTGCTGCGACGACTCGCCGTCACGCCACTCAACCCGGCACTTCCACGCCAGCTCCCACCCGGTCATCAAATCGTTCGAGCCTGGGGAGGACTGGGCCTGGTGCTTCGTGGACGAGCAGTTCCTCGAGCGGATCCCCACCTTCCCAGGCGAGTCGCCGCCGGTGCACTACTCGGCCCCCATGAGCGCGCCGTAGGCACCTGGCCTCGGACGCCTGCGCGACCTTCGTTGAGGGCCGGGTGGCGGGCCGCGTTCATCACCCGACCGGGGCAACAGCTCTACCTGCTCGCGCCCGAAGTCACCGTGGGGCAGTGCTGGAGGTGTCACCGGATCGCACGGGCTGGAGGAAGAGCAGGTAGTGGACCGGGAGGTCGTTGAACTCCGAAACGACGGCGTAGCCCGCGGCCTGGGCGGCGGCGACGAGCGGGGGACGCATGGCCCGGAGGTGCGTCACTGCGATGCGACCGTTCGGGGTGAGGGCGGGCCTCAGGCTTTCGAGGAAGGCCACACGGTCCGGCAGGAAGTGGTCCACCTCGGCGAGCAGGATCACGTCGTAGGTTCCCGGCTCAAGGCCCGGGGTGTCCGGGGTTACCTTGCGCGCCTCGACGTTCTTCCGCCCGAAGACACGTTGGCGAAGCTGCTTGAGGGCCTCGTCATTGATGTCGGTCGCGACCACCCGTCCCGTCGGGCCGACGGCATCCGACAGTCGCAGCGTGAAATAACCCAGGCCTGCTCCGACATCCGCGATCCGTTGTCCTGGGGAAAGCCCCAGCGCGGCGACGAACCTGGCGGGCTGACGGGATTGGTCATACGCGGGATCCACGCCTTCGACGCCCCCGACACCGTGAAGTTCGGCCGGTGCTTCCGGCGTGGCAGCCTGCGCCGCCGCGGGAGGGACGTCCTGGCGCGCTCCCTCCTTGTTCTCGGAGCGACAGGCGGCGGTCGCGACCGTGACAAGGCAGAGACACCACCGCACCAGGTGACGGGACGCTGCCTGCGCACGAAAGAGAGTCATTCCAGCCTCCGGAGCCATCAGGGATGCGGTGCGCATCCCACCAGGGAATCGCATTCGGGTCGACCCCTGCGGCCTGAATGCGCGGAGGATCCGGATGAGCCTGCCCCGCTGTGAGGGGCAATGCGCGCTTCGCAGTGCCTCTCACGGGCGCCTTCAGCTCAGGCCTTGAAGGTCATCAGCGACGCGAGGGCCCGCGCGTCGCCTTCCAGCGGCCCTTCACCAGCCCACCCCCTCAAAACAGGGCCCCCATTCCGCCTATAGTCTGATTTCATGCAAGGGCTCACGAGCTCCGGCCGGGCAATGAGGGTGAGCGGAAGGAGAACTTCACGCGGGGGGGCTGATGGATATGCCCACAGGCGGAGGGTCCGTCCTGGATACACGGGTGCGGGTCTGGGAGGGTCCATGAATTCCGAACCGATGAGTCGCACTGTCAAACGCCTGGGGCTGACGTTGCTGGTGTGCTGGTTCGTGCCCTCTACCTGCGTCGCCGTGTCGCTCGGCTCGGTGGGGGCGCTGCAGGCGCTGACGGCTGAGCCAACATCCATCCCGGGCGATCCGCCCATCGATATTCTCCTGGGGGGAGCGCTTTGTGGCTGGCTGTTCATCCTGATCGGTTTCTGTGGATTCTTCGTGGCCCGACATGAGGCCGACCCGATCGTCCGACTCTGGCGGCGCGTGCTTCCCCCGCTGACCGTGCTGTCGCTCCTGGCGCTGTCTCCGACAGTGGCCCAGGTTGGCGGACGGCATTTCGGGGAATGGCGCCGTCTCAAATCCCTGCTCAGGGAAAACGAAGCCAGGGTTCAGCAGATGATCGGGCGGACGGAAGGGTCGTTGTCGGAAGAGGAGAGCGCGCTGGTGCGGGCGTGGTTTCTAGAGCATCCCGTGTCCCTCCGGTTCGAGTCGGAACCCGAGCCCGTGCGGATCCGGCTGATGCACTCCACACCTCCCTACGTCGGAGTCGACTTTGGTCGAGGACGGAACGCGGTCTTCGACCCGGTCACGATGCTTTGCCTGTACTCTGATTGAGATGCCCTACGAATTGACGGGCCTCGCCCGTGATCTCCACGAATCCAGGGGCGGAGGACTCCTGGGAAACGTGCCACGGAGCGCCGCGCCGCGAGCGTTGGCGGCTTCCCCCTCTTCCGTTGTGCGAGGCAAGCGCGCTTGAATGCGGCAAGCTTCCGCCTACCGAGCCCCGGCGGTCCTTCCCACCGGGTGTCCGCTGGAACCTCCTCATCGTGGCGGTCGCACTCTGCCTGGGGATTACCGGGGCCGTGCTCTTCGCGCGCTCCCGTCCTTCCCCCCGGGACGCGGCCTGCACGGGCGCGGGGACCTTCGCCGCCGGAGCCTGCACGGTGACCGGAGCCTGCTGCGCGGCGGCCACGGGCTGCGCGGGCGCGGACGCACTGCTCTCCGCCGAGGAGAACTCCGGCACCTTGCTCGTCGCCCGCCGCGCCGCGCGCGCATCGCTCTCCGGCGGGAACAGCTTCGCCAAGTGCTCCGCGAGCTCCTCGTGCGTCGGCAGCTTTCCAATCGCCTCCACCAGCGGCTCGCGGAACGCGAGCGTCGACGGGTAGCGCTCCAGCGCGCGCTTCGTCGTCGCGCGGCGCACAACCACATCCAGCTTCAGCGGCACGTCCGCAGGTATCGGGGGCAGGGCGCGGTTGAGCACCGCCTTGTCAGGATCCGCCGACTCCTTGAACGGCAGCTTCCCAGTGAGGCACTCGTGCAGCGTATATGCGGGATAGAGGCCATGAGGAGGGTGAGGGCAGGAGCGGAGGTGCCGCGGAGGGCCGCAGATGGGGCTGCTCAAGCAGTGAGCCAGGCGGGTGGAGGAGCGGCTTGAGCTCCTTGTGGGGTACACGCTGGCCCTGGCCGCCCGCCCATGAGGTGCGCGGCAGGGGCTTGGCTGCACGGATGTTGCGACCGACACCGGATGGCCGGACTGGACCGTCACCTTGGACATCCTTCCCTGGCCTTGCAATGTGGAGACATGGAGCCACCCGATAAGAGGGGACGCTGTAAGGTCGAGCAGCACGAACCGGAAGAGTTCATGGGAGACGTGGGTTCGCCCGCGATCGAACAGGTCTTCACGATCGGCGCCGACGAAGAGCCCGTCATCTGTGGCCGCCGCTGGCACTGTGGCTGTGATGAAGCGCCACCTGAATGATTCACGGCTCCGGGACGCGCAGGTCCCGTGAGCGCAGCAGCATGGCGGACGCCGTGGCCGAGGCGAGTGTCTGGGATTGGAACGTCAGAGGGGCTTCATCCCGGTGTAGGTGGAACGTTTCTCGGAGTACTCTCCGGACCTGAATCGAGCCCGGCAGGGCAGGAGTCATTTGGATGAAGGCACACCCTTGGGGTGCATGGATGGCCGCGTCAGCGCTGGCACTGGCCAGCACGCTCCTATCGAGCTGTTCCAGGATGGAGGCGCCCTCCTCAGCCCCCCTCTCCTCAGCCCCCCTCTACTCAGGCCCCAATGATCCGCGAATGGAGCTGTGGGCCCAGCGCCCCTGTCCTCCTCAGGCGGAGCCCATGGAGGAGACGGATTCCCTGTGGGGCCGCGTTGTCTCGTGTTGGATCCAGGTTCCCCAGGGCCGTGTCCGGCATGGCGCCTTCACGCTCTTCCAGGCCAATGGAAAGCCTCTGGAGGAGGGGTTCTTCAAGGCAGGTCAGCCCCATGGCCCCTGGAAGCAGTACCACCTGTCAGGCGCCATCTCTTTGACGGGCGGTTTCTTCCTCGGAGGCAAATCCCAGGTCTGGGAGGCGAAGGACCCGCAAGGAAAGACCCTGTACACCCTGTCCTTCCCCGGGCCGGCCTATGAGCCCAAAGGCCCCATCTATGACGGCACCGACATCCGGGGTGTGGACGCGAAGGGCCAGCCCTTCACAATCGGCGAATCGGGCAACCCTCCTTGGGCCGATCGCAAGACCAGCGCCTTCGCCCCTTACTTCGTGGGGCAGAGTTTCTCCAGCAAGCCGAAGCCCTGATCCGTCAGAAGCAGGGATGAGGATCCGTCACCGCCTCGCGTGGCGTCTGTCCTCGGTCGGGAAGACGCGGCCTTCAGAACGCGTTGGGGGGACCTGATTCCGTGCTTTGGTGCACACCCCTTTTCGTCGGGAGAACCCCTGTTCATGCGCAACCTCTTCTTCGCCAGCGCGGGTGTGGCCGCGCTCGTCTCCTCCGGCTGTGCGACGACGTCCCCGGAGGCCCGCCCCGAAGTCGCCGCGCCGGCCCCCACGAGCGAGGCCGCCGCGCCGGGTGCGGCCCGGATGGCCCTGCCGGGGAAGTGGCCCGGCCCGTACGGCGGCGTGCCTCCCTTCGCCCAGGTGAAGGTGGACAACTTCAAGCCCGCCATCCACGCGGCGATGGACGCGTACCGCCGGGAGCTGGACGCCATCGCCAGCAACCCCGCCGCGCCCGACTTCGAGAACACGCTGGCCGCGCTGGAGGACGCGGGCCGGACGTACGCCAAAGAGAGGACGCTCTACGGCATCTGGGGTTCGTCGCTGAGCAGCCCGGAGTTCCAGGCCGTGGAGCGGGAGATGGCACCCCGCTTCGCCGCCTTCGAGGACGAAGTCTTCCAGAACGAGGGCCTCTTCCGCCGCATCGAAGCCGTCTACCAGTCCCCCGACAAGGCGAAGCTGACGCCGGAGCAGCAGCGCCTGGCGTGGCTGCACTACACGCGCTTCGTGCGCTCCGGCGCGAAGCTGGACGCGGCGGCCAAGGCGCGGATGGGCGCCATCAACCAGCGCCTGGCGTCGCTCTACACGTCCTTCAGCCAGCACGTGCTCGGTGACGAGGAGGGCTACACCGTCGTCCTGGAGTCCGAGGCGGACCTGGCGGGCCTGCCGGACTCCGTGCGCGCGGGCGCCGCCGCAGCCGCCGAGGCGCGGGGGCAGAAGGGCAAGTGGATCATCACCAACACGCGCTCCTCCATGGAGCCGTTCCTGACCTACTCGTCGCGCCGCGACCTGCGCGAGAAGGTCTGGCGCAACTACGTCAACCGGGGCGACAACGGGGATGCGCGCGACAACAACGCCATCATCCCGGAGGTCCTCAAGCTGCGCGCCGAGCGCGCGAAGCTCCTGGGCTACGCCACGCACGCGCACTGGCGCCTGGAGAACGCCATGGCCCGGACGCCCGAGCGCGCCATGGAGCTGATGGAGGCGGTGTGGAAGCCCGCCGTGGCCCGTGTCCGCGAGGAGGTGGCGGACATGCAGAAGGTGGCCGACAAGGAGCGCGCGAAGCTGAAGATCGAGCCCTGGGACTACCGCTTCTACGCGGAGAAGGTCCGCAAGGCGAAGTACGACCTGGACCAGAACGAGGTGAAGCCCTACCTCCAACTGGAGAAGCTGCGCGAGGGCATGTTCTGGGTGGCCGGTGAGCTGTTCGGCTTCGCCTTCACGCCGGTGACGGACGTGCCCGTCTACCACCCGGATGTCCGTGTCTGGGAGGTGAAGGACCAGGCCTCCGGCCGTCACGTGGGCCTGTGGTACTTCGACCCGTACGCGCGGCCGGGCAAGCGCTCCGGCGCGTGGATGAACGCCTACCGCAACCAGGAGCGGTTCAAGGGTGAGGTGACGACCATTGTCTCCAACAACTCCAACTTCGTGAAGGGCGCGCCCGGAGAGGCGGTGCTCATCTCCTGGGAGGACGCGAGCACGCTGTTCCACGAGTTCGGCCACGCGCTGCACGGCCTCAGCTCGTCGGTGTCCTATCCGTCCCTGGCCGGCACCAGCGTCGCGCGCGACTACGTGGAGTTCCCCTCGCAGCTGCTGGAGCACTGGCTGTCCACGCCCCAGGTGCTCAACACCTTCGCGCTGCACTACCAGACGGGCAAGCCCATCCCCCAGGCGCTGGTGGCGCGCATCGAGAAGGCCGCGACGTTCAATCAGGGCTTCGGCACGGTGGAGTACCTGTCCTCCGCGCTGGTGGACATGAAGCTGCACCTGGCGGGCGACGTGAGCATCGACGCGGATGCCTTCGAGCGCGACACGCTCAATGCGCTGGGCATGCCCAAGGAGATCGTGATGCGCCACCGCACGCCGCAGTTCGGCCACGTCTTCGCGAGCGATGGCTACTCGGCGGGCTACTACAGCTACCTGTGGTCCGACACGCTGACGGCGGACGCCTTCGAGGGCTTCACCGAGGGCAAGGGCGCGTACGACAAGGCGGTGGCGGAGAAGCTGCGCAAGAGCGTCTTCTCCGTGGGCAACACCGTGGACCCGGCGGAGGGCTACCGCGCGTTCCGCGGCCGCGACGCCGGCATCAACGCGCTGATGCGCAAGCGCGGCTTCCCGGTGCCCGCCGCCGCGCAGACGAAGTCGCAGCCCTGAATCCCTTGGGAGTCATGGGTCTGAGCCCGTTTGGCAGAGCTTGCTTGCTATCCCACCCTCCGTCCGTGCCAGTCTTGCCGGATGAACCGCGTCCTCCTGCTGGCCGGACTGTTGAGCCTCGTTGCGTGCAAGGGCACCATCGAGCCAAGCACCAACAACGGAGGCCCCAACAACCCAGGTGAGCCTGGCGAGCCTGGCGGGAACCTGGGCGCCGCGTGCGTGGTGCAGTCGGTGCTCGCCAATCGCTGCGCCAGCTGTCACGGCGCGCTGCCGACCCAGGGGGCGACGATGCCGCTGCGCACCCTGCACGACATGCGGGTGAGCTCGGCGATGGATGGGAAACTCAGCAACGCCCAGCGCGCGCTCATCCGCATGCGCGACGACGCGTCTCCGATGCCGCCGGCCCCGCATGAGCGCGCGAGCGCAGCCGAGCTCACCGCGCTCGAGACCTGGATCGGGCAGGGGATGCCCCTCTGCGGTGGCACGGGCGGCCCGCCCGTGACCGTGGTGCCCGAGCCCAACCTGCTCGATCAGTCCGCGCTCTTCAGCTGCACCGAAGGCGTGCGCTCGGATGCGCCGACGCGCATCCGCCGCATGAACCGGCGCGAGTTCACCCGCAACGTCGGTGGCTCGGTCGAGCGCAGCTGGACCGGGTTCAGCTTCTACGACAACCCGCTCGATCCCAGCGCCATCGAGCAGTACAGCTCCTGGGCCACGGACGAGACGCTGGACGAGGCCACGGTGGAGCTCTTCCTGCCGGTGGTCGGCGCGGCCGCCTCGCCGTGGACGATGAACTACCCGGACGGCAACCGGATGGAGCGTGTCTACACCAACAGCCGCTTCAGCTGCATGTTCAGCGACTCGAACCCGAGCGACACCTGCAAGCGCTTCCACCTGGGCCAGATGCTCGAGTTCGGCGTCTTCTTCCGCCCGCCCACCGAGGATGAGCTCTCCCGCCTCACCGCCTTCGCGACCGCGGTCATCGCGCAGGAGCCGAGCAACTCCCCGCAAAACCGCGCGGACTCCATCACGCGGATCTCCAACGCTGCGTGGATGATGACCGGCGCCATGTTCCGCCGCGAGATGGGCGGCGAGCCGGCCGACGGTCGCGTGCAACTGACCAGCCTCGAGCTGGGCTCGCAGCTGGCCTACGCGCTTGGGGGGCGCGCGCCCTCGGCCACGCCGAGCTTCGTGTGGCCGTACTACTCCGCGCCCCTCGAGGGGCATCTGGCGGACGTGGCCCTTGCCGCGAAGGATGGCTCGCTCACGCAGGATGCGACGACCACCGCCCTGATCAAGAAGCACCTGGGCGGCGTCGACGCCAACCAGAACGGGACACCGCGCTTCGATCTCGTGCAGGACTACAACGAGGAGCAGCGCTCCAAGCGCGGGCAGTACTGGCTGGGTGACGGCGTCGCGGGCTTCTTCCGCGAGTGGCTCGGCTACGAGCACGTGTCCGCGGTGTTCAAGGAGTCCCCGGCGGCGACCTCGCGCTTCGAGCTCGAGGGGCTCGGCTACATCAGCTCGGTCTCGTACGACAACCTGCTCACCAACTTCCATCCGCTGGAGCCGACCTTCATCCAGCAGTTCGACGATCTGATCGCGCGGGTGGTCGTCGAGGATCAGGACGTGCTGGCGAACCTCCTCACCACGCGCACCTTCTACGTGCCCTCCATGCAGGACGCGGCGTACGACTCGCATAAGGGCCTCTCGCACCCCTACAACGTCAGCGAGATCCTCCCGGCGACCGTCGCGGGCCGCTGGAAGAAGCTGCCTGCCACCGAGCGCGCGGGCGTGCTGACCCACCCGGTGTGGCTGGCCGCGCACGGCGGCAACTTCGAGGACGATCCGTCCATCGTCCACCGCGGCAAGTGGGTGCGCGAGAACCTGCTGTGCGGCTTCGTCCCGCCGCTCAGCAGCGTGCAGGTGGCAGCCCAGGTCGGCGCTCACGCTGCCGACAAGAACGCGCGCCGCCGCCTGCAGGAGGCGACCGCCGGAGCGCAGTGTCAGGGCTGTCACCGCCTGATGGAGCCGCTCGGCCTGCCCTTCGAGATCTACAACCACGCGGGCTTCCTGCGCGCGCGGGATCACTCGACCAGCGGAGGCTGGACCACGCCGGACGGAAGCTCGACGCTCACGTCGATGCCGGACCCCGCGCTGGACGGCGCGGTGCGCGACGCGGTGGAGTTGAGCGAGCGCCTGGCGACGTCGCGGCACGTGAAACGCTGCTTCGTGCGACAGGCCTTCCGCTACTTCATGGCCCGTCCGGAGAACCCGAGCGACGCCTGCACGCTGACGCAGATGGAGCAGGCCTATGACCAGAACAACGGCTCGTTCTCCAAGATGCTGACCACGCTGATGACCAGCGACACCTGGAAGACGCGGCGTGTGCCGCAGGCTGGAGAGTGACTGCCATGTTCTCGCGACGAACCGTCCTGAAGGGCATGGCCGCCGGCCTCTTCGCGCCCTACTTCCACGACGTCTACGCCCAGTCGTCAGCTTTGCCGGCGCGCCTGGTGCTGGTCCTCGAGTGCAATGGCGTCTACCCCCGCGCGCTCCTGAGCACGGGCACCCGCGCGGCGCTGGGTGGACGCGCCAACACCTCCGACCGCCTCTTCTGGGACGCGTACAAGGACACGCCGCTGGTGCGTGAGGGCGACAATCTCGCCAGCGCGATCAGTCTCGGGCCGCTGGCGGCGTCTTCCGGCAACCTCGACCTGGTGAACCGCTCCGCCGTGCTGCTGGGGCTCTCGAACCTCATCGCGGGCGGCGGGCACTCCAGCGGGACGGGCGGGCTGAGCTGCGCGGTGAACGGCGCGGGCGCGACTTTCGACGCGGTGATCGCACCTCGCCTGCGCCGTGGTGCACCGTTCGACGTGCTGCGCCTGGGCACCAGCTCCGCGCGCGTGTCGATCGTGTACGAGACCTGCGCGCTCGGACCCCGCAAGCCCGCGGGCATCATCGTCAACCCGTCGCTCGCGTTCGACAGCACCTTCGGCTCGCTGCTCGGCGGCTCGACGAATGGGCGCGATCGCAAGATGCTCTTCGACTTCGCGCTGGCCGACTCGCGCAAGGCGCTGGCGGAGTTCCGCGGCAACTCCAACGAGCGGCTGAAGCTGGAGCGCTACCTCTCCTCGCTCGAGTCGCTGCGCACGCGGGAGGATCAGCTCGCGGGCATGGCGGACCGCGTGCGGCCCTACCTGCCGCTGGCGCCGAAGGACAACCCGCTCATCACCGGCGCGGGCTCACCGCCCGACTCGCTGAAGTGGTTCGAGGCGCAGTTCCAGATCGCCACGGCGTCCCTCCTGGGCGGGCTGACGAACACGGTGGTGCTGGCGACGGGCACCTCGGGCTTCGACGTGGCCTACGGCCCGGACGTGACCGACATCCCGCGACACAGCTTGCAGCACGGCCTGGATGCGGGGCAGAACTGGGAGCGCGTCGCCGAGGTCACCCGCCGCCACGTGCAGCTGGTGGCGAACCTGGCGAGGACGCTGGCCGCCACGCCCGAGGTCGGCGCGAGCGGCTCGATGCTGGATCACACCGCGATCGTCTTCATGTCCGACAACGGCGAGCAGCACCACTCGACCTCGCGTGAGTGGCCGAAGCTCGTGGTGGGCGGCAACGCGCTGGGCCTGAAGACCGACGGGCGCACGGTCGTGTACCCGAAGTACGACGCGGCCCGGAACCGGCAGGTCTCCAACCTCTTCAACACGCTCGGCCACGCGTTCGGAGACGCGGACTTCAACACCTTCGGGCAGGAGGGCAGCACGCGCATCGCGCCGGGGCCGCTGAGCGAGCTGTATGGCTGAGCCGCGAGAGCGGGCTGGGCGGCTGTGACGCCGCCACAGGCGCCCGACAGGAAGCGGCGCGGGGCCCTCCGATGGTGGAGTGCCAGCCGCGCCGCTCGGATGCCGCGAAGTTCGCTCGATTCTCCGGCGCGAGGCTCGCTGCGCAAAGAACTCGCCGCCTGCCTGCGCACAGGCCGGACCCAGCGCCGGCCCAGCAAGCGCAACGACGTGGGCGGACAGCTGCGCGATAGGGTGATGCTCAGCCAGAGGCCGTCAGAAGCCGAGGACCGCGCGGTCGCGGGCCACTGGGAGGGCGACCTCGTCATCGGCAAGGCAGGCAGGTCCGCTGTCGGCACCCTCGTGGAGCGCCACAGCCGCTGCGTGATGTGACTGGAGTTGCCGCACGGCCGGACGGCAGAGCGCGTCCACGAGGCCATGACAGAGCAGATTCCGCGGCGGCCCGAGCATCTGCGCCGCTCGCTCACGTGGGACCAGGGCAAGGAGATGGCCGAGCACGCACGCTTCACCATCGACACCCAGGTACAAGTCTCCTTCTGCGACCCGCACAGCCCCTGGCAGCGCGGCAGCAACGAAAACACCAACCGGCAAGCAACTCGACGCCATCGAGCACGAACCTAACGGGCGCCCGCGTCAAACGCTTGCATGGCGAACGCCTGCCGAAGTATTCGCGTCAGCTGTTGCGACGACCGCTTGAGAGCGCCCCTACCGCCCATGTCGTATCTGCTGGCGTACGGGCTGGCCCCCGCCCAGTCTGTCAACCACTCCTCGAATATATCGTCGCCCTTACATTATCCCGGAGTACCAGCCCTGCGCCTACGTCCATCGCGGCGGGACGTTAGAGGTGATGAGAGCGGGAAAGAATGCGATGGGCAGCCAAAGCACTCCAGGGATGCACCCAACGAGCCGCCTCCCTGGCGGCCCCACTTTCGTCCAGCACCGGTGAGAACGTGGGCGCCCCCTCCGCCACGCTGAGCACCCTCCTCCTTCAGTGCGGGCAGTGCGGGGGCGACGGCCTTCCAGCCAAGGCGCGGGTCGTTCGAGCGGGTGAGGGAAACCGTGCTTGACGAGGGTCAGCACGCGGCCTGCGTCGACGCCTGGCTGGACCGAGCCGCCAGGAATCTATCGACGGAGGCCTTTCTCCAGCTCTTCGAGGCGGCACTCACCGTGCTGTGGAAACAGACGTTGACCACGCTCGGCGAAGTGACGCTGACCGCCATCGCCGAACGCGTTCTGCACAATGCCTCCGAGCGGTTCCCGCTCTTCGCGTCCCTCAACGTCGAGCGGGTGGGGGGGCTCCGGTTCGGAGAGCTTCGTGAGCAGGTCCACTCCGGGCACGACTCCGGGCTGAGGGAGGGCAGTCGATTCGTGCTCGTGGAGTTCCTCACCGTGCTCGGCAACCTGACCGCTGAAATCTTAACGCCGGAGCTGCATGCGGAACTCTCCAAAGTCGCACTTCCGGAGGCGGTCCGCCCACGCGTCACCGCGGGCGAGGACACAACGTCATGACGAAGAGAATCGACATCCCGCGCCTCCAGACCGGCGTCCCCAACCTCGATGAGCTCTTCAAGGGTGGCCTGCCCAAGGGCTCCGTCACCGCCGTGTGCGGCCCCCCCGGCTCGGGCAAGACGACGCTCACCCAGCAGATCTGCTTCCACAACGCCTCGGCCGCCCACCGCGTCCTCGCCTTCAACACCCTCTCGGAGCCGACCGCGAAGACGCTGCGGCACCTCCAGCAGTTCTCGTTCTTCGACCCGAAGAAGTTCGAGGAGGGTGTCCAGTTCGTGGACCTCGGCGCCATGCTGCGGCTGAGGAGCTTCGATGCGGCCCTCGCGCTCATCATGGACAACCTCAAGCAGGTCAAGCCAGACATCGTCGTCATCGACAGCTTCAAGGCCTTTGATGACCTGGCGGCCTCCAGGGAGGAGCTCAGGACGTTCGGCTATGAGATCGCCGTGAACCTGATGGCTTGGGAGACCACCGCGCTGCTCCTCGGCGAGTACGGGCCCGCCGACTATGAGAGCAATCCCCTCTTCTCCATCGTCGACGGCCTCCTCGTCCTCTCTCAGCGCGTGTCCCAGGGCGAGCACCAGCGCTTCTTCAGAATCGTCAAGATGCGGGGGACGGACCACAGCCGGGACGAGCATCCCTTCCTCATCACCTCCAACGGCCTGGAGATGTTCGCGCCCCGCGAGGCCATCAAACGCGAGTTGATTCCGGAGGAGCCGCAGGAGCGCTGCAAGACGCACATCACCAAGCTCGACGAGATTCTCGGGCCCGGCATCCCCTGGGGGTCGAGCCTCCTGCTCAGCGGCGTCGCGGGCACCGGAAAGACCGTCCTCTCTCTCGAGTTCATCTACCGGGGCGCGCTCGCGGGCGAGAAAGGCATCCTCTTCTCTTTCGAGGAGAGTGAGGAGCGCCTCCGCGCCGCCGCGAAGGGCCTCGGCTGGGAGCTCGACAGGGAGATTGAGCGCGGCATGGTGGAGATCGTCTTCATCCCCCAGCCCGACATCATGGTGGAGGCCCACCTCTTGATGATTCGCGAGCGCATCAAGGCCATGAAGGCCCGGCGCGTGGTCATCGACTCCGTCTCGGTGTTCCTGGACAAGGTGACGGACCCGCAGCTCAGCCGCGAGAAGGTCTTCCACCTCTGTAGCATCGTCCAGAACGCACAGGCCGTCGGCTTCTTTCCCACCGACATCCCCTACGGCTCCCGTCAGGTCAGCCGCATGGGCGTCGAGGAGACCGTGGTGGACGGCGTCATCATCCTCAGCTCCACGGAGGAGGGCCTGGAGCGGGAGCGCTACATCGAGGTGTACAAGCTTCGCAACACCGCTCACCTCAAGGGCCGACACTCCATTGCCATTGGCGCCGGGGGGGTCTCCATCTTCCCTCGTTACGGGGAACAACTCCGCGTGGAGGCCCCTCCCCCCGCGCTGGAGGCTTCCTCCCGGCTGGGCTCTGGCACTCCCGGGCTCGACGGGCTGATGGGCGGTGGGTTGCTCAGGCGAAGCACCACCCTCGTCTCTGGCAGCGCGGGCGTTGGCAAGAGCACCTTCGGAATCCAGTTCCTCCTGGAGGGCGCCAGGGCTGGGGAGCCGGGCCTCTATGTCTCGATGGAGGAGGGGCCCGAGCAGCTGCTCGCCAGCGCCGAGGCCCTGGGTTTGCCGCTGCGCGCGCAGCTCGACGCGGGCCTCATCCAGGTGCTCTACGTCTCCCGGGAGCATTTGCGCGCGGGTCAGTTCCTCACCGTGCTGTCGGACCAGCTCAAGGCGCTCAAGGCCTCACGCGTCGTGCTCGACGCCGTGACGCAACTGCTGACGGCGCACACCCCCATCGACGAGTTCCGCCACGTGCTCTACAAGCTGGTGGTCCGCTTCAAGACCCTCGGCATCACCAGCGTCCTCACGCTCGAGTCGTCCTCGCTCTGCTCCATGGAGCGAGTCACGGACCAGGGGCTCTCACCCATCGCCGACAACCTGCTCATGCTGCGCTACAGGGAAGCGGCCGGCCGGCTGGCTCCTACGCTGACGGTCGTGAAGACTCGTGGCAGTGAGCATGAGCGGCGCACCCACTTCATGACGGTCGCGCGGGGAGGGCTGCGAATCGGTGCGCCCGTGAGCGAGCTCCCGACGCCTTCCTGGGCCGCCCCCGAGGATACCAAGCATCTGTCACAGCACGAGGATACGAGACAAGGATGAACCCTGGTCGGCGGAAGAAGGCATCTCGCCATGACATGCGAGAGGAGGCGAGCGGACAGCGCACGCGTGGCCTGCCCCCCGCCGACCCTTCGTTTGGGAGCCTGGAGCAGGCCTATCGACGGCTCGAGCACCTGTATGAAATCAGCAAGCTCTTCGCGAGCTTCAAGAGCGTCGCGCAGTCCTTCGACCCCGCGCTTGGCATCCTCGCGAAGTCGCTACCCCTGCGCAGCGCGGTCCTCATCCAGACGGAGAATGGCCAGTCGAGGATGATCATCTGGCCGTCCGAGCTTCAGGACTCCGAACGGCTGCGAGCGGTCAAGGAACACGCGGAGGCCTCCTATGCCTACCTCGTCGGGGCGAAGTCGACCGAGTCCCTCGGACTCAGCGAGCAGCCGGGTGAGACCCTGCTGCCCCGGCAGGAGCGGAGTGAAGGGGATGAAGAGAAGCGGTTCATCGTCATCCCGCTCGTGGTGGCCGAGCACTCGCTCTTCGGTGCCCTTCAGCTCGAAGGGGCCATGTCCCTCGACAAGAAGGACTTGACCTTCGTCAATGCCATCGCCAATCAACTCGCGATCGCGCTCGAGCGTGACCGCGCGTGGCGGCGCGACATCACCCGACGCGAGGACGCCGAGGAGGAGCGTGCCCAGGCGGAGACACGAGGCGCCGCATCTGAACGAGACCGCCTCGTCGCCGAGAGCTCGAGTGACAGATACGAGGCGCTCGCCAGGGAGAACGCCCAACTGTACAGACAGGCGCAGGTCGCGGTGAGAGAGCGTGAGCAGATCCTCGGGGTGGTGTCTCACGACCTGAGGAACCCCCTCTCGACCATCATCATGACCACCGACGCGCTCGCACGGCAAGAAGCCACCGCGAGGCGGCCCGAGCTTCCAGTCCCCAAGGCGGTCGAGCGAATCCAACGCGCGGCCGAGCGCATGATGCGGCTCATCGACGACCTGCTCGACTTCGTGAACATCGAGCGCGGGCACCTCTCCATCAAGCGTCAGCCCAATGACGCGGGCGCGCTGGTCAACGAGACGCTGGCGAGCTTCGAGCGCGTCGCGCAGGAACATCGGCTGACGATGACCGCGGAGGTCGAGCCGCGCCTCCCGCCCATTCTTTGCGATAGGGTTCGCATCCTGCAGGTCCTGTCCAACCTGGTCGGCAACGCCGCCAAGGTCACCGCCGAGGGCGGGCACATCACCCTCAAGGTCGAGGCGCACGGGAACCAGAGCGTGTTCGCGGTCGCGGACGATGGTCCTGGGATTCGCGCGGACGACATCAAGCATCTTTTCGACCGGTACTGGCGCAGCGGCGAGGCGAAATACAGGGGGACCGGCCAGGGGCTCGCCATCGCGAGAGGAATCGTCGACGCGCATGGTGGCCGCATCTGGGTCGAGAGTGAGTGGGGACACGGCGCGACGTTCCGCTTCACGGTTCCCCTGGCCGAGGACGTCAGCGCGGTCGCCACGCCGTGACGGAGCGCCTGCCTTTGCTGCTTTCCCTCGGCCTCGCACCCAGTGCCTCCCGTCGAGCAGGGTGCCATGGTGAGCACCCGAGTGGTGCGTTCACCGCTTGAGACCGCCTGTACTTCCTTCGCTCTCGTCTCGGCATCGTCGTGGACATCCTTCGGTCACCTCATCTCGGGTGTCCACAAAACCCGGGAAGGCTCAGTACTGCCTGTGAGCCGGCAGCTTTGTACGGGCTGCCAGGCGGCGCAGGACCATGAAGCTGCCTGCGAGAGACAGGCTGAGGCGCAGAGGCAGGGGGCGCGCGGAGGGAGTTCGTCAGCGCCACGCCCGTCGCGATGATGCAGAGGGACATGGGCGTCGTGCGCCGGATGCCGAACTTCTGCATCAGCGCCGCAGCGAACGGCCCCGCCAGCCCGTAGGGCACCCGGTTCACCGATACGGCCGGGGAGACGAGGGCCCGGCTCCAGTCGAACTCTCGCGCTGGGGGGACGATGAAGACGCTCGGGGTCGCCCACCCGCCCGCCGCGCACAGGAGCACCACGAAGAGGGCCGCGGCCATCACCCAGGCATCGTGGAACCGGTGGGTGGGTCCTCATGCGCGTGTCTCTAAGCGGACTCGCGCGGGCCCACGTATACTTCCCGGTAGCGATGTCTCAAGACGACCCTCTGCGCACCCTCTGCAATTGCCTTGCGCTGCGGCAGGCCAGCCGCCACGTCACACAGTTCTGAGCGTGCCCCACGAAATCGGGGCAAGCTCAAAGACCTCGTATCCCGAGTGAGCCCCTTGCCATGAGGACACTGCCCATGCAGCCAGCACGGAAGTCCAGCAAGAACACGATTCTCATCATCGCCGCGGTCGCGGTAGTGGTCGGCGGCATGTCCGCAGCGGTCATGCTGCTGGGCCGGAAGCCGACCGACGTCGGAATGATCGGGATGACCGACGTGGGGGGCCTTCAGGCGTTGGCCGACATTCAGGCGCAACTGCGTCCCCTGCGTGCATGTGGCGTCGAGTACGGGGAGCGGGGAAGGCGAGGGAAGGTGGGTTCGCACACGGACGTATGGGTCAGCGCGTGTGAGAATGACCGCTTCGCGGGAGTCCGCATCGCTGTCCCCACTGAACGGCAGGTGGAGCGAGTCGCCTTCAATCTGGAGCGAGGCTCCGTCTCCGAGCCCTGGAAGATCCTGGTCGACAAGAATCAGGTGCCATTTCCGGAGCTCGAACGGGCGCTCGAGCAGCTCTCGCCCTTCCTCGCCGAGGAGGTTCCCTCGAGGCTGGCCCAAGCCATCGAGGCGAAGCTCGCTGCTCACCGCGAGTGGCAGGAGAGCCAGGCCGCGGAGCCCGGTCGCAGGGATGCGGCGAAGAACTCGTATCCGGAGTGAGGCGCCTGACCGCCCCGTCCACTCACGGGAACTTGATGTCGCCGAGGATGATGGGGCGCTTGCCGGCCTCCCCCCACAGCGTCAGGGTGAAGGCACCTCGGGGCGTACCCTCCACGGGCTCGGTCTCCACCAGGACGCTCATTGTCCCTCCGGGGTTGGGTTGAGCGTGAGCGTGCCCCGATTCCGTGGCTCTCCCGCGCTTCATGTGAAGCGCCAATTCAGGCAGCGAGCAGCACGCGACGGCGCAGCAGGTCGAAGCTGGCGCGGCCGTACATCTGGCGCTTGAGGAGCTTGAGCTTCGTGATTTGACCTTCGGATTGAGCATTGCTCCAAGGCATAGTCAGCGCGGCTCGGACGGCATCGCCGTCCTGTTCAAGTCCCTGCGCAAAGGATTCCACCGCGCGCACGCCGCACGTGCGTGCCTCGCCCAGCCACTGCTCGAAGGCGGCGCAGGAAGTGGCCGGCTCAGCACCGCGCGTGACGCCCCGCTCGCGCACCAGCTCACCGAAGCGACATGTCAGCGCAACGACGCGTGCAGCCTCCTCATCCTGCTCGATGCGAGTCAGCGTGGCTGCCTCGGTGGATGTGAGCGCGGACCGCGGTTGGACGCAGAGCCACGCGAGTTGCTTGGGCGATGGGAGGCTTGTGACGGGGCGCGGGCTCTTCGGGATTGAATGGGAGCCGCGACGTGTACGGGGCGTCGAGCGCGACGGCGCCGTGCGCCGTGCGCCGCGTTTGGAGCCACCGATGGACCTGCCGCGACGTGCCGCCGAAGCCCTTGGCGCGAATCTCACAAAGGGGTCGAGGATGCTCGGACCGGGCACTCGAACCGCGCGCTCTGGAAAGGTTTCTGCGCAGGCGTACTTGCGTACCGTTGCTCGCGCCAGCCCCAGGGTGCGGCTGATTCTCAGCAAGGGCTGTCCAGCCAGGTGCAGACGTCGCACCGCTTCGTACGCAGCAACTCGACGGATCCTACTTTCCTCTCCGGTGCGCACTTCGGCGCGAGTGCGCGGGAAGCTTGCGTGACGACGCACAGGGGAGGCCTCCGCGCTCGCCACGTCGGGCAGTGCCCGCAGGCGCGCGTGAGTGCCAGTCAGCCAGCGCTCCACCATCTGCCGCCCATTGAGCAGCAGGTGCCAGCGGTCTGCGACCTGTCGAGCGTCGGGAGCACCGAGAGTTGCCGCGCGTGCATACTCGGTGGAACGGTCCCTGGCGATGAGCTCGACGCCTTGGTGCTTGCGCAGCCATGCCGCGACAGTCGATGCCGAGCGGTCAGGCAACAAGTCGACGACGCGGCGTGCCTCCAAGTCGACGAGGATGGAGCCGTAGGTGCGACCTTTGCGCAGGGCCCAGTCATCCACCCCGAGCACCCGAGGCCTTGTCGGCGGAGGCAGAGGGGCGCTGTGCATCAACCGAAGCAGCGTGTCGGGACTCGTCGGCATGGCGAGCGGCGTGAGAAGCCTTGCTCCGGCTTCAGCTCCAGCCGTCATGCCCACTGCGCGCTGCGCGGTGGCGAGCCGATGCGTGCGCCGGGCACGAGGAGCGAGCAGACGAGGCAGGTGCTGGAGTTGCCCCCGTCAAATCGGACAGCTCAAGGTTGAGAGTTAGCAGTACGGAACTCGTGGGGTGACTTCATCTTGAGGCCCCGATGCGGGTGGCAGCGGTTGTAGTCGTCGAACCAGGCGGGCAG
>NZ_RAWD01000105.1:0-28005 GCF_003612065.1 Corallococcus sp. CA047B | reverse complement strand
GCCCTCCCCCGTGCCCCACCACCGCGTGCAGCACCGGCGCCACCGCGAGCCCGTACACCAGGACCAGCAGTCCCAGGCACGCCAGGTCACGTCGGTCTCGGGGGTCCCACACGGTGGTGTGTTCTCGAAAAGGGCGGCGTCCTGGACAACGGGGGATGGATGCCTGCCTCCCTAGCCGTCCGCCTCCGGACACGCAAGATCGCCCGCCCCGCTCGCTGTCCGACACTGTCCAGGCCGTCCCGTCCCCTTGCCGCGTGGACCTCTTGACGCATCGCATTGGAATCCGCTGCAGCCGCAGACTTCCCGTCATAGACTCCTGACGTGCGTTCTGAATCCGCCGTGCTCCGTTCGCTTCCTGCCTTCACCATCCCCGCGCCGCCGCCCGCGCGCGCCGAGCGCCTGCGCGCGTTGGGCGCCGAGGCCTTTGATCTGCTCGTCATTGGCGGCGGTGTCACCGGCGCGGGCGCGGCCCGGGACGCGGCGCTGCGCGGCCTGAAGGTCGCCCTGGTGGAGCGGGAGGACTTCGCCAGCGGGACGTCCAGCCGCTCGTCGCGCCTCATCCATGGCGGCCTGCGCTACCTGGAGCACGGTCACCTGGGGCTCGTCTTCGAATCCAGCATCGAGCGGCGGCGCCTGCTGCACCTGGCGCCCCACCTGGTGCGCCCGCTTGCGTTCGTGTGGCCCGTGTACGCGGGCGCGCGGGTGCCCCGGTGGAAGCTCAACGCGGGCCTCATGCTGTACGACGCCCTGTCGCTGTTCCGGAACGTGAAGGCGTATCAGCGGCTGTCCCTCAAGCAGGTGCTGGAGGCGGAGCCGGGGATCCGCGCGGAAGGGCTCAAGGGCGGCGCGCGCTACTACGACGCGGCCACCGACGATGCGCGCCTGACGCTCGCCAATGCGCTGGGCGCGAGCGAGGCCGGCGCGGTGGTGCTCAACCATGCCTCGGTGCGGCGGCTGGTGATGGAGGAGGGCAAGGCGACGGGCGCGGTGGTCGTGGATCACCTCACGGGCACGGAGCACACCGTGCGCGCCCGCGCGGTCGTCAACGCCACCGGACCCTGGAGTGATGAGATCCGCCAGCTCGATTCAGGGACGACCCGCACCGGGCCCGCGGTGCGAGGCAGCAAGGGCGTGCACATCGCCGTGCCCCGTTCGCGCCTGGGCATCCAGGACGCGCTCACGCTGCTGTCCCCGGTGGACGGCCGCGTGATGTTCATCCTGCCCGCGGATGCGTTCACGCTCATCGGCACCACGGAGACGGCCACCCGCGCCCACCCGGCCGAGGTGCGCGCGAGCGAGTCGGACGTGGCCTACCTGCTGGCCTCCGCCAACGCGTTCTTCCCCGAGGCGCACCTCACCCGCGAGGACCTGGTCAGTGCCTGGGCGGGCATCCGGCCCCTGGCGGCGAGCGGCTACCACGGCAACACCGATGCGGGCAGCGCCAGCCGCGAGCACGCCATCGACGTGAGCCCGTCCGGGGTGCTCGCCATCAGCGGTGGCAAGCTCACCACCTTCCGGGTCATGGCCCGCGACGTGGTCAACGCGGTGGAGCGCCACCTCACCCTGCCCCACCGCAAGTCCACCACCGATGCCCGGCCCCTTCCGGGCGGAGACATCGCGAAGCTGTCCGCGGAGTTCGCGGCGGCGCGTGAAGAGGTGGGCGACGCGGCCACCGCCGAGCACCTGGTGCGCGCGTATGGCAGCCGCTGGCGCGCGGTGTGGGCGCTCACGCGCGAGACGCCGGAGCTGGCCGAGCCGCTCGTGGACGGCCTGCCGTACCGCCGCGCCGAGGCCGCGTGGGGCGTGACCCACGAGATGGTCCAGACGCTGTCCGACCTGCTCATCCGCCGCCTCAAGGTCGCGTTCGAGACGCGGGACCAGGGTCGCTCCGCGGCGGTCCGCGCCGCCTCCGTGATGGCGCCGCTCCTGGGATGGGATGCGGCGGAGACGGAGCGCCAGCTCGCGGCCTACGGCGTGGATGCCCAGCGCATCTTCGGCGTGGACCCCTCGGACGCCTGACGCCGCTCAGGGCTTTGTTGCCGAATGTTGCGGTGTGCGGTGGACGCCTGACTCCCTGACGGGGTGGCGGGCCGGGCCTCAACGCGGCACGCCGTGCTCGCGCGCGGCGGACGTTGAAGGGAGCGACAGGTGCTCGCTTCCAGAGCGTTGGCCTCCTCACGTTGTTCGGCACCGCGTGCCCGTCGTGCGCATGACAGCCGCCCGAGCAGTCGTCCTTCGTCCATGCTTAAATTGTTTTCGGGAACGGGAAGCTGGGCGGCCCCGTTCTTCCCCGCTGCCTTTTCGAAAGACGGCGGGTCACGGCGCGGTACCTCCCGCTGTCCGGGCACGAAGGAGATGCACCCCATGAAGCGTTGGCTTTGGCTTGGGCTCGGGCTGTCCGGTCTGGTGGCTTGCGGCGGTGATCCCGACCCCATCGATGTCGTCCTTCCCCAGGCGTGTCCCGGCACCACCGACCAGTCCCTGCCCGGCACCGCGTCCTCCGCGCTGAGTACGCAGGAGCCCGCGGACGGAGTGCTCATCACCTTCAAGCCCAGGGTCGCCGCCAACGCGCTGGCCGCCACCGCGGACTTCGCGGCGGCCGTGGAGCGCGAGGGCGGCACGGTGAAGCGCCGCTTCCCGGGCCTCCACATGGTCTCCGCCCGGCTGTCGCCCGACGCCCTGGCGAAGCTGAAGCAGAACCCGGACGTGCTCTTCGTGGAGCCCAACCGCCGCGTGCGCGCGTCAGGTCTGCCGACGCCGCCGCCCGTGGTGTCGTGGCAGGGCGCGTTCAGCACGCAGGGCTCCGTGGGCGAGTACACCGAAGGCCTCAAGCTGGTGCAGGCGCCGCAGGTGTGGGACGCCAACAACGACGGCATCCTCGACCCCGGTGCTCCCACGGGCGAGGGCGTCAAGGTGTGCGTCATCGACAGCGGCTGGGACAGCAAACACCCGGAGCTGAAGGCGGCCTTCGTGGGCGGCAAGGACTTCGTCGACCGTGACGACGACCCCACCGACCAGAGCGAGGCGCAGGGCATCGTGACGGTGGGCGGCGGCCACGGCACGCACGTGGCGGCGACCATCCTGGCCCAGTTCGGCGCGGGTTCGGGGGGACGCGTGACGCCCGGGCAGGATCCGAACGGCGTGGTGGGCGTGGCGCCGGGCGCGTCGCTGCTCGTCGCCCGCGTGCTGGACGTGAAGGGCGGCGGCAGCACCGACGACGTCATCGAAGCCGTGCAGTGGTGCCAGTCGCAGGGGGCGCGGATCGCCTCGCTGTCGCTGGGCGCGGATGGCTCTTCCGAGAGCGAGCAGATCGCGTTCGAGCGGGTGTGGAACAACGGCAACGGCCTGCTGTCCATCGCGGCCAGCGGCAACGACGGCACGAACGGCGTCGCCTATCCGGCCGGGTACCTGCCGTCGGTGATGGCGGTGGGCGCGGTGAACGCGCAGGGCGAGTACGCGGAGTTCTCGCAGTTCGGTCCGCAGCTCTCCCTGGTGGCTCCGGGCGTGAACGTGCTGAGCGCCACCGTGCTGGGTGCCGCATCGCTGTCGTCGTTGGAGGCGGGGCCGGCGCCCATCACGTCGTCGCCGCTGTCGTTCACCGCGCAGGGCAGCTACACGGGCCGGCTGGTCAACTGCGGCCTGGGCACGGACCGGGCCTCCTGCGGCGAGTCCGCCACCTGCGACGGCTTCGTCGCGTACGTGGACCGTGGCGACATCTTCTTCGAGGAGAAGGCGCGCAACGTCATCGAGGCGGGGGCTCGCGCCATCATCATCGGCAACAACGTGCCCGAGGACGGCGACGGCGCCTTCACGCTGGGCTCCGCTTCCACGCACTGGGTGCCCACGGTGTCGGTGTCGCTGGTGTCCGGCGCGGCCATCAAGAAGCTCGAGGGCCAGGATGTGACGGTGAACATCACCGGCGTGGACTACCAGCGCGAGTCGGGGACCTCCATGGCCACCCCGCACGTGTCGGGCGTGGCCGCGCTGGTGTTCAGCGCCCGGCCGGACCTGTCCGCCGCGCACGTCCGAGCGGTGCTGGAGAAGACGGCCCTGGACGACACGGAGACGCCGGGCGTGGATGACAAGTACGGCCACGGCATCGTGCAGGCGGCCAAGGCCGTGGAGCTGGCGCGCACGCTGCCCGAGGGTGGCGGGCCGCTCCCGCTGCCGTAACACCCGCGCGCTTCGGGCTTCCCCAACGCCCCCGGGCCCTTCAGTGGGACCGGGGGCGTTCTTGCGTTCCCGGGCGTGGTGGCAGCACAGGCAGGCGGACGGGCCCTGGGTTGGCGGGACGGTGGCTTCCGCCCCCTGAGCGCGCACCTTCCCAGATGGGAGGAGATCCGCGCATGAGGCGAGACACCTGGATGGGGCTGGGGATCGCGGGCGTGGCCTGCCTGCTGATGTGCGCGGGGACGGCGGTGACGTCACCGACGGGGGGAGCTTCAGGTGACCGGGTGACAGAGCGGCCGCGAGTCCTGCTGGCCCAGGCTCCAACGGGGTCCACCGTGCCGTCCCAGGACTCCGCGCAGCCGAACGCCGGCTTGCCTTCCTCCGCGCAGGAGCCGGCGACAGGGGGCTCGGGGGCTCAGCAGGCGCCCGCTACCGGGACGGCTCCGGGCTCGACGGACACCGCTGCTCCCAACAACACCGCCGCCAACCCGGGCATGAGCCCCACGGAGCAGAACACCGGGGGCTCGGGCACCCCAGAGGAGCCGAACGCGTTGGAAGGAGGCCCCTCCGCGGATCCCAATCCGGAGGCCCGCAGCCAGGGCTCCAGTCAGAATCAGGGTAACACCAGCAACCGGGGTACGGATGCGAACACGGGCACCGGTGGCACGGGCAACAGTGGCTCGGGGGCTCCGGCGGTGCCGCCTGCTCCCGCGGCGCAGCAGGGCATCGCCGTGGTGGACGCCATCTACAGGGGCGTCGTGACGTCGGTGTCTTCCAAGGAGGTCGTCATCGTGGACGCGGGCACGCGACTGCCGCTGGAGATTGGCACCGGCACGCGCATCCTTCGCGATGGCAAGGCCATCCGCGTGAATCAGCTCAAGGAGGGCGAAAAGGTGCGCGCCGTGGTCAACATCGTGGGCAAGAGCCACACGCGGGAGATCGCCGTGCTGTCCAAGGCAGAGGCCCGTCGCGCCGCCGGCCTGCACTGACCCCCTCATCCACCCCGGAGCTCGCGTGCCCTCGCGGCCGTCAGTCGCGGAAGGCGGTGCGCGTCTCGGGGACGGAGGTTTTCACCATGACGGTCTACGACCGATACCGCAGTCTGCTGCACAAGCTGGCCCTCGTCCGCGCTCGCGCTCCGGGCGGTGATTCACCCGAAGTGGATGCGCTGCTCGACACGATGGATGAGGTCTGGGACGCCATGTCCGAAGGCGAGCGCGCCGCGATGGAGCGCGAGCGCGAACGGCTGAACCCCGCTCCCGGTCCGGACGAACACTCCGTGCCTGCGTGAGCGCCGCCCGCGCTACTTGCGCACGGTGCTCATGGGCGCGCCCAGAGGGGGGGACGGAGGCCGCTGCTGGCGCTGGCGCTGACTCCACACCGCGCGCGTGTAGTCCACGACCGACGCCAGCGACAGCAGGGAGACGAGCGCCACGAGCGGGCGCACCAGCGGCGGGTAGAGCAGCACGCACAGCAGCACCGCCAGCTGCAGCGTGGTGACGAGCTTGCCCAGCATCCGCGCCTTGAGCTCGACGGCCCGCATGTCCGGCCGCAGCCTCGCGACGATGAAGCCGATGGCCGTGCCGATGTCCCGCAGCAAGAGCAGCGTCAACTCCACCGGACCGATGAGCCCGTCGAGCAGGCACACGATGAAGGCCGTCACCATGAAGCCCCGGTCCGCTACGGGGTCGATGAGGGCCCCCCACCGAGTGGCCAGCCCCCGGTGCCGGGCAATCCACCCGTCCAGGAAGTCCGTCGCCGCGGCCAGCACCACGAGGAAGGCCCGCATGTGCGAATCCGACACCGCGATGAACACCGCGGCGAGCGGAAGGCGCGACAGGGACAGTGCATTGAGCAGCACGAGGCTTGCCCGACGTTGCATGGCTCCCAAAAGGTAGTGCTCGGCCCCTGGAGCGCACCTGTCCTGGGTGGCGAGCGTCCGGCGAAGAACGCCCCTGGCGTTCTTGGGAAACCCACACCCACCCGGGACCCGTTGGACGCACTCCGGTGTCCCACCCGGGTGGTCCGGGTATCGTCCCGGTCCCTGCCGCCAGGAGTCCCGCCCTGTGAATGTGAACCACCCCCCGCGCCGTCGGGTGATGGGCGTCCTGCTCGCGTGGGTCACCACCGCGCTGCCGCTCCTGAGCTGCGAGGCGAATGGCGAAGCGGCCAGGCGGGCGGCGGCCGTGCCCCACGCCGTGACCGTGGAGGAACGGACGCGCTACCCGTGGCTGTCCGCCACCGCGAAGGTGCGCTCGCTGGAGGAGACCTTCGCGCCGCCGGAGGGCTACACGCGGGTGACCCTGGACGCGGGCTCCTTCGGTGCGTGGCTGCGCGGCCTGCCCCTGCGCCCCGACGGCACGCCCGTGCGCGACTTCGCGGGGGGCACGGTGCTGGCCGCCACCGATGCGCGGCTCGCGGCGGTGGGCGAGCTGGACGTGGGCTCCGCCAACCTCCAGCAATGCGCGGACTCCATCCTCCGGTTGCACGCCGAGTGGCGCTGGGCCTCCGGCCATCCGGACCGCATCGCCTACCGCTTCACCAGCGGGCACGTGGCGTCGTGGCCCCGGTACGCGGCGGGAGACCGGGCCCGCGTCTCCGGTTCGAAGGTGACGTGGGTGCCGGGCAGCGCGGCGGCGGATGACTCGCGCAGGGCCTTCCGCAACTACCTGGACCTGCTCTTCACCTACGCGGGCACCCTGTCCATCCAGGCCGAAGGCGCGCGTCCCACCCGTGCGCAACTGGGCCCCGGGGACTTCTTCGTCCTGGGCGGCAGCCCCGGCCACACCGTGCTCGTGCTGGACGTGGCCGCCAACGCGAAGGGCGAGCGCGTGGCGTTGATGGGCCAGGGCTTCACGCCCGCGCAGGACTTCCACGTGCTCGCGGGTCGGGACGGGCCGTGGTTCTCGCTGGAAGGGGACGCCGTGGCGACGCCCTTCTGGGTGCCGTTCCCGATGACGTCGCTGCGCCGGCTGCCGTCACCCTGAGGTGACCCTGGGCGCACCGGGCGCCCTCCTGGTGCGTCCCAGGGCGGACGGGGAGGCGATGAGGGGCTGGAGCGGAGGGGTTCCGCTGGAATCGGTGGGGAGGGGGATGCAGGGTGCGGCGGCGAAGGGTTGTGCCGTCAACGGGGCCGCGCGGCTCGCAGACCGGTGCTCCCCCATGCGCCTCCAGGCAGCCTAAAGGAAAGGGGCCCCGGTCCCCGAGCCTCCACCATGTCCACCTCCGCCGCGCCCCTGTCATCGTCCCCACCCCGCGCGAGCCTGCTCCTCGTCGACGACACCCCCGGCCACCTGCTGGCGCTGGAGGGCATCCTCGCGCCCCTGGGACAGCGGCTGGTGCGCGCCGCGTCCGGCCGCGAGGCGCTCCGGCGGGTGCTGGACGAGGACTTCGCCGCGGTCCTGATGGACATGAACCTGGGCGACATGACGGGCGTGGATGTGCTGAACCTGATGCGCGAGCGCGAGCGCAACAAGCGCACGCCCGTGCTGCTGATGACCGCGGGCGACGGGGACGAGAAGGAGTGGCTGGCCGCGTACGTGCACGGCGCGGTGGACTACCTGCGCAAGCCGCTGCGGCCTGAAATCCTCCTGGCCAAGGTGTCGATGTTCGTGGAGCTGCACCTGGCGCGCGAAGCCGTGCAGCGGCGGGAAGAGGCGCTGCGCGAGCGCGAGCGCGACGCCCTGGAGCTGGTGCACCGCGAGCGCCTGCACGCGTTCTTCATGCAGGCCCCGGTGGGCATCTCCATCGTGCGCGGAAAGGACTTCGTCTTCGAGCTGGCGAACCCCTTCTACGAGCGGCTGGTGGGCCGGAGGATCCCGCCGGGACGGACGCTGGCGGAGGTGTTCCCGGAGATGGCCGCGCAGCCGGAGGTGATGGAGGTGCTGCGCGGGGTGCTGCGCACGAAGCAGCCCTTCGTGCGGCCGGAGTTCGAGGTGGTGCTGGAGCGCGACGGCAAGCCTGCCTCCGTCTTCTTCAACGTCATCTACCACCCGCTGCTGGAGTCGGATGGGAAGGTGTCCGGCATCATCACGCTGGCCACCGACGTGACGGAGTGGGTGCACTCGCGCCAGCGCACGGAGGCGCTGGCCCAGGACCTGCGCCGGCAGCAGGTGGCCCTGCAGGACAGCGAGCAGCGGCTGCGGATGGCGCTCACGGCCACGCAGCTGGGCACCTTCGACATGAACATGGTGACGGGCACCCTGGACTGGGACGCGCGCTGCAAGACCCTCTTCGGCCTGCCGCCGGAGTCGGAGGTCTCCTACGCGCTGTTCCTGGAGGGGCTGCACCCGGAGGACCGGGAGGCGGTGAACCAGGCGGTGGCGCGAAGCACGGATCCGGCGGGCACGGGCGACTACGACGTCGCCTACCGCACCGTGGGGCTGAAGGACGGCGTGCTGCGCTGGGTGCGCGCCACGGGCCGGACGCTCTTCGAGGACGGGCGGGCCCTGCGCTTCGTGGGCACCGTGCAGGACATCACCGCGTCCAAGCTCGCGGAGGAGGAGCGGGCCCGGCTGCTGGCCGGAGAGCTGCGCCGCACCGAACAGCTCCGAGGCCTGTCGCGCGCGAGCCTGGCGCTCAACGCGGCCGGCGGGGTGCAGGCCATCCTGGACCTCGTGGCCCTCAAGGCGCGCAAGCTGATTGGCGCGAACCAGTCCTCCGTGCAGGTGGTGGAGGGACGCGACGCCCAGCCGCTCACCGCGCTGTCGGCGGCGGACGCCCACGCGACGGCGGTGGACGAGCGGGGCCTCTTCGCGCGGGTGTGCCGGGACAACCACCCGCTGCGCCTGACGCGCGAGGAGTTGTCCGCGCATCCGTCGTGGAAGGACGCGGCCCCCGCGCAAGGCCCGGCGTTGCCCCTGCGCGGCTTCCTGGCGGTGCCGCTGGTGGGGCACGACGGCCGCAACCTGGGGCTCGTGCAGGTGTCCGACAAGCTGGAGGGTGACTTCGACGCGGAGGACGAGACGGTCGCCGTGCAGCTGGCGCAGATGGCCAGCGTGGCGTTGGAGAACGCGCGCCTGTACGAGACGGCCCAGGCGGAGCGGCGCAACCTGTTCGCGGTGCTCAAGCAGCTGCCCGCCGCCATCACCGTGCTGCGCGGACCGGAGCTGGTCTTCGAGATGGCCAATGACCTGCGCCTGAAGCTCACCGGTTCCCGGCCCCTGGTGGGCCTGCCGCTGCGCCAGGCGCTGCCGGAGCTGGAGGGGCAAGGACAGATTGAAGCGCTGGAGCACGTCTACCGCACCGGAGAGACCTACCAGGGCCGCGAGATGCCCCTGCGCCTGGGCCGCGACCAGGGGCAGGACGCGCCCGAGGGCTACTTCAACCTCACCTTCCAGCCGCTGCTCGACGTGGAAGGGCGCGTGGACGGCATCGTGTCCGTGTCGTGGGAGGTCACCGAGCAGGTGCTCTCACGCCAGCGCATCGAGGCGCTGGCCATGGAGCTGAAGGAGCGCGTGGAGAGCCTGAAGCAGGCGGAGGAGGAGATCCGTCGCCTGAACATGGGCCTGGAGAAGCGCGTGCGCGAGCGCACCGCCCAGCTCCAGGAGGCGAACAAGGAGCTGGAGTCCTTCAGCTACTCCGTGTCGCACGACCTGCGCGCCCCCTTGCGCCACATCACCGGCTTCGCGCAGCTGCTGGACCGCCGGGCCGGGCCGAAGCTGGACGACGTGGCGAAGGGCTACCTCACCACCATCGCGGGCGCGGCGAAGCAGGGCGGCACGCTGGTGGACGACCTGCTGGCCTTCAGCCGCATGGGCCGGGCGGAGATGCGGCGGACGCGGGTGGACCTGGGGCAGTTGGTGGAGGAGGCTCGCAAGGACCTGTTGCCGGAAGCCAACGGCCGCCAGGTCGAATGGCAGGTGGGCGAGCTGCCGACGGTGGAAGGCGACCCGGCGCTGTTGAGGCAGGTGATCCACAACCTGCTGGCCAATGCACTGAAGTATACGCGTCCGAAGCCGGACGCCCGCATCGAGGTGGGGGCGCGCGAGGTGGAGGGAGAGGCGGTGGTCTGGGTGCGTGACAACGGCGTGGGCTTCGAGATGCAGTATGTGGACAAGTTGTTCGGGGTCTTCCAGCGGTTGCACACGGCCGAGGAGTTCGAGGGCACCGGCATCGGGCTCGCGAACGTGCGGCGCATCGTGTCGCGCCACGGTGGACGGACCTGGGCGGAGGGCGCAGTGGGGCAGGGCGCGACCTTCACCTTCACCCTGCCCCGGACTTCTCCGTTGGAGAAGAAGGAAGAAGAGACCTAAGCGTGCTTGAGCTCAAGAGGATCCTCCTGGTCGAAGACAGCGCCAACGACGTGGCGCTCACGCTGGCGGCGCTGGAGGAGGTGCACCTGGCCAACGAGGTGGTGGTGGTGCGCGACGGGCAGCAGGCGCTGGACTACCTCTTCCGCAAGGGCGAGTACGCGAACCGCCAGGATGGCCACCCGGCCGTGGTGCTGCTGGACCTGAAGCTGCCGAAGGTGGATGGGCTGGAGGTGCTGGAGAAGGTGAAGGGCGCCCCGGAGCTGAAGGCCGTGCCGGTGGTGATGCTCACCTCGTCGCGCGAGGAGCGGGACCTGGCGCGCAGCTACGGTCTGGGTGTGAATGCCTACGTGGTGAAGCCGGTGGCCTTCCCGGACTTCGTGTCCGCGCTGCGCGAGCTGGGGTTGTTCTGGGCGGTGGTGAACCAGCCGCCGCCGGGGGCGCCCACGCCGGGAGCCTCGAAGTGAGTTCACGCGGCAATGCCGCGCTGGAGTTGAACCCCGCCCCCGCTTCCGGACGCCCGCTGTCCATCCTGCTGCTGGAGGACAGCCCGCTGGACGCGCAGTTGGTGTCCGCGCAGTTGGAGGAGGGCGGACTGCCCGCGACGCTGGAGTGCGTGGCGGGCCGGACGGCCTTCACCTCCGCGCTGGCGAAGGGGAAGTACGACCTCATCCTGTCGGACTACAACGTGCCGGGCTTCGACGGGATGAGCGCGCTGGAAGCGGCGCAGACGGTGTGCCCGGACACGCCCTTCCTCTTCGTCTCCGGGGCGCTGGGCGAGGACCGCGCCATCGAGCTGCTCAAGCGCGGCGCCACCGACTACGTGCTCAAGGACCGGCTGGAGCGGCTGGGCCCCAGCGTGCGGCGGGCCCTGCGCGAGGCGGAGGGCGTACGGCTGCGCAAGCGCACGGAAGAGGCGCTGCGCCGGTCGGAGGAGCGCTACCAGTTGGTGGCGCACGCGAGCTTCGACGCCATCTGGGACTGGGACCTCCAGTCGGACGCCATGCATTGGATTGGCGACGCGACGGAGGAGGTCTTCGGCTTCCCGCTGGAAGAGGTGGACGCGGACGCGGCGTGGTGGCGGCGGCACATCCACGCGGATGACCGCGAGCGGGTGATGACCGGGTTGCAGCGGGCCTTCGACGCGGACGACGACCGGTGGCAGGACGAGTACCGCGTGCTGCGCAAGGACGCGTCGTATGCGTACGTGGCGGCGCAGGGCTGCATCGTGCGCGGGGCGAGCGGCAAGGCGCGGCGCATCGTGGGCGCCATGCGCGACATCACCGAGCGGCGGCGCGCGGAGGAGGAGAAGCAGCAACTGGTGCACGAGGCCCAACGGCGGGTGGAGTTCGAGCAGCAGCTCATTGGCATCGTGAGCCACGACTTGCGCAACCCGCTGGGGGCCATCCTCACCGGGGCGTCGCTGATGTTGCGGCGCGAGGACATCCAGCCGTGGCACGCGAAGGCGGCGGCGCGCATCCTGTCCGCGGCGGAGCGGGCGACGCGGATGATCCGCGACCTGCTGGACTTCACCCAGGCGCGCATGGGCGGCGGCATCCCGGTGCAAGCGGAGCCGTGTGACTTCCACGCGCTGACATTGCAGGTGGTGGAGGAGGCGCGCACGGCGCACCCGGAGCGCACCATCCTGGTGGACCAGGAGGGGGATGGGCAGGGGGCGTGGGATTCGGACCGGATGGCGCAGGTGCTCTCCAACATCCTGGGCAACGCGCTGAAGTACAGCCCGGAGGAGACGCCCGTGCGGGTGGAGAGCCTGAGCGAACCGGACGCGCTCGTGGTGCACGTGCGCAACGGGGGTGAGCCCATCCGGCCGGACCTGCTGCCGCGCATCTTCGAACCGCTCCAGCGCGGCACGACGGTGGGCCGCTCCGAGCGCAGCATCGGGTTGGGGTTGTACATCGTGCGGCAACTGGTGTTGGCGCACGGGGGCACGGTGGACGCGCGGTCGTCGGCCGCCGAGGGCACGGTGTTCACCGTGCGCCTGCCCCGGCTGCGTGCGGGTGAAACGCCATCCTCCATGGAGTAGGGCGCGTCAGGGATTACCGCTGGTCCCCTATCTCCTTTTCGAGAACAGCTTTACACTGCGAGTGTGCTTGGCGCACGGCCGGGTGCCGCCTGGCCATGGAGGCTTCTCGATGAGGTGTCTTCCCCGTTGTCTGGGAATGCTGCTGCTCTCCTGCCCTGTGTTGCTGACGGCCTGTTCTGATGACTCCAAGGGGTCCCCGGATGCCGGCACGCCCCCTGCCGTGGCTTGGGATGGCACCTCCACCCCCATCGAAGAGAAGGGCGACTGGATTGACCGCGGCGTCTTCGCTCCCTGCGAGTTCACCCCGCCCCTGGGAACCGAGATCGACTGCGACACCCCGGCCCTCTTCAACCTGTCGCAATGCAACCCGAGCGCGCTCCGCACGGCGTCACGGCACGGCATCTACCAGACCGAGCTGCGACCGGACACCGGCGAGTACCCATGGGGCGGAGCCGGCCTCCAGCTCCCGGAAGGGGGCGGCACCGGAACCTCGAATTTTGATCGCTTCACCCGGCAGCAGTTCGATGACCAGGGCATGCTCCTCACGAGCGTCTTCACCACGCCCCGGGGCGTGGCCATCAAGACCGCGCTGGCGGGCTGTGACGTGCCCGAACCCCACCACATCACCGGCTGCTATGCGGTCTGCACCAACGGCGTGCTCACGGAGAAGGGGACGTTCGACGCGGACCGCCTGGTCTTGAGCCGCGGTGAGGCCGAGTCCTCCGGGGGCCTGAACCTCGTCTCCGAGTCCGCCGTCGACCTTGGCTTCCCCGTGGATGTCTACGTCACGAAGAACCATGCCTACGTGGTGTCCATCCAGCTCAAGCCGGACATGCCCGCGGGAGGCTTGACGGTCTTCGACGTCAGCGACCGCGACCACCCCGTGTTGAAGAAGGTCATCTCCCTGCCGGGCGACGGGTACTGGAACGCCGCGTGGGCCAAGGACGACGTCCTCTACGTCGCCACCAAGGCTTCCGGCGTCATCCTGTATGACATCTCAAACCCGGGGGATCCGACCTACATCCGCAGCGTGCCCAGCGGCGCGCCCCCGAATGTCCACACCCTGCACGTGGATGGCAACCGGCTCTACGCCATGGCGCTGCGGCCCGCGCAGACGATCATCTTCGACATCACGTCCCCGCGAGACCCCGTCCTGCTCAACCGCGTCGTCTTCTCGTCCGAGGAGTTCGTCACCAGCTATCCGCACGACTCCTTCTCCTACGAGGGCCGCCTCTACATCAACCACACGGACATCGGCTTCCTGGTCACCGACCCGAGCGACCCGATGCAGGTCAAGGAGCTGGGCAAGTACCACTACAACCGGCAATACAGCCATGCCAGCGCGGTGGGGACCTTCGCGGGCCGCACCATCGCGTTCGAGGGCAGTGAGCAGGAGGGCGCGCACCTTCGCGTGTTGGATGTCACCGACCCGGCGAACATCCAGCTCATCGGCGAGCACCGGCTGCGCCCCACCACCTCCATCCACAACATGATCCTGAAGGGCACCAAGCTGTACGTGGCCTGGTACCAGGACGGCGTGCGCGTGTTCGACGTGGCCAATCCCACGCTCCCCAAGGAGATTGCCTACTTCAACGCCTACCGTGAGACCGACCCGAACCGGCTGGCCATCGTCTACGAGGGCGTCATGGGCATGCGCGTCCCGGGCGACGGGTATGTCTACGCGGTGGACACCTCACGCGGGCTGCTCATCTTCAACGAGCTCTGAGTGAACGACGGGAGGGAGGGGCCTACTCCCCTCCCTCTTCGCCGGGGTCGTGCCGAGCGACCGGGCAGGCTTCCCGCGGTCTCCTTTCTCCAGGTCGAGGCCCGCTCTAGGCTCAGGGCGAAAGGTGGACGCATGTCGAAGCCGCTGGAAGTCGTGAACGCCGTCCTGGATGCGGGCTTCGAGGGCCTGGGGCCGCTGTGCAGCGCGACGGGGCTGGCGGACGAGTACCTGCGGGACACGCGCTACCCGGACCACGAGGCGCGCATCAATGCGCTCATCCACTGGGAGACGGGGAAGCTGTTCACCACGGGCTTCCTGTCCGGACTGGGCGGGCTGCTCACGCTGCCGGTGGCGCTGCCCGCGGGCCTGGGCGTGTCGTGGGCGGTGCAGGCGCGGCTGGTGGGCGCCATCGCGCGGATCCACGGGCATGACGTGGAGGAGGACCGCGTGCGGACGCTCACGCTGCTGGCCATCGTGGGTGACATCGGCAAGGAAGTGGTGAAGCAGGCCGGCATCGAGGTGAGCCACCAGTTGGGCATGCGCGCGCTGGAGGCGGTGCCGAAGCACGCGCTGAGCGGCATCAACCGCGCGGTGGGCTTCCGGCTGGTGAGCAAGGCGGGACAGAAGGGCATCGTGAACCTGTCCAAGGTGGTGCCCCTGGCCGGAGGGCTGGTGGGCGGCGCGGTGGATGCGCTCGCGTGCCGCGCGGTGGGCGCCACGGCGCGGCGGCTGTTCGCACCGGGGCCGCTGGCGGCTTCGGGCATGTCTCCTGGATGACCCGGGCGTGTGCCTTGCGTTGACGGAGGGTCCTCGCGCTGGACTCATCCGGGCGCATGGGCCGCCTCCTCGTTCTCCTCGTCGCGCTGGGCCTCGCTTCGACGGGCTGCAAACGCTCGTCGGAGGAGCAGGGGACGGCGGGCCGCACGCGCATCGTCTTCAAGTTCCAGCCGCTGTGGGGAGACCCGGCGCCGTTCCGTGAGCTGCTGGCGGGGTACTCGCGCGCGAACCCGGACGTGGAGCTGGTGACGGAGGCGCTGCCCAATTCGTCGGACCTGGCGCACCAGTTCTTCCTCACGTCGTTGCAGGGCAAGGCGACGGACTTCGACGTGCTGGTGGCGGACGTCGTGTGGGTGCCGGAGTTCGCCCGGGCGGGGTGGGTGGCGGACCTGTCCGAGGACTTTCCCCCGGCGCGGCTTCGCGAGGAGTTCCTTCCCGGGCCGGTGGACTCCGTCGTGGTGGAGGGCCGCACGTACGCGGTGCCCTGGTACGTGGACGTGGGCGTCCTCTACTACCGCACGGACCTGGTGCCGCGCGCACCGCGCACGTACGAAGAGCTGCGGCGCTTCACCCGCGACGCGATGGCGAAGGCGCCGGGCATCCAGGGCTACGTGTGGCAGGGCCGGCAGTACGAGGGCCTGACGTGCAACGTGTACGAGGCCATCTGGGGCCATGGCGGGCAGTCGCTGGGGGCGGACGGGCGCGTGCTGCTGGAGACGGAAGCGGCGCGCGAGGCGCTGGCGTACCTGCACGGGTTGATCGCGGACGGGCTGTCGCCGCCGACGGTGACGGGCTTTGGCGAGGAGGAGGCGCGACGCGTGTTCCAGGAGGGCCGCGCGGTGTTCATGCGCAACTGGCCCTATGCGTGGAGCGAGGCGCAGGCGGAGGGTTCTCCCATCCGGGGCAAGGTGGGCATCGCGCCGCTGCCGACGAAGGATGGACAGCCGGGGTGGGGGACGCTGGGCGGATGGCAGCTCGCGGTGAACGCGCACGTGTCACCTGCGCGTCGCAAGGCCGCGGCCCGGCTCATCGCGCACCTGACGTCGCCGGAGGCCAACCGGGTGCTGGCGCTGCACTACGCTCGCAACCCTCCGAGGCTGGCGCTGTATGACGATCCGGAGTTGAAGCGGGAGGAGCCGTTCATCGCGAGCCTGAAGGAGGCGCTGGTGCGGGCGCGGCCCCGGCCGGTGACGCCGTACTACCTGCTCATCGCGGACGTACTCCAGAGCGAGTTCTCCGCCGCCGTGGCCGGCATCCGCAGCCCCGAGGAGTCGCTGAGGCGCGCGCAGAAGCAGGTGGATCACCTGACGGGTGAGACGGTGGAGGACGTGCAGTGAGCGGCGGGGGTTCACAGGCCCGGGAGCGGCGGCAGGCGTACCTGCTGGTGATGCCCGCGGTGCTGGTGCTGGCCGTGGTGGCGCTGTACCCGGTGCTGGCCGCCATCTGGTTGAGCCTGCACCGCTTCATCCTGGTGTTCGGCGAGCGGCGCTTCACGGGCCTGGAGAACTACGTCTACCTCTTCGGGGATGCGCGCTTCTGGTCGGCGCTGGGGAACACGGCGTACTTCACGGCGGTGGCGGTGACGGTGGAGTTGCTGCTCGCGGTGCCGCTGGCGCTGCTGCTCAACCGCGCGTTCCCTGGACGGGGATTGCTGCGCGCGTCGGTGCTGGTGCCGTGGGCGATTCCCACGGTGGTGAGTGCCCGGCTGTGGGCGTGGATGTTCAATCCGGACTACGGGTTGATCAACCGCCTGCTGGGCGGCGCGGACATCAACTGGCTGGGGGCGCCGGGGTACGCGCTGCACGCGGCCATCCTGGTGGACGTGTGGAAGACGACGCCGTTCGTGGCGCTGCTGGTGCTGGCCGGGTTGCAGGGCATTCCGGAGGACCTCTACAAGGCGGCACGGGTGGACGGGGCGTCCACGTGGCGGCAGTTCCGCGCCATCACGGTGCCGCTGCTGAAGCCGGCGCTGCTGCTGGCGGTGCTGTTCCGTTCGCTGGATGCGTTCCGGGTGTTTGACGCCATCTATGTGCTGACGGAGGGCGGGCCCGCGAACACGACGGAGACGCTGAGCATCTACGCGTACAAGACGCTGATGCGCTCCGGCGACTTCGGCTACGGCAGCGCGCTGTCGGTGGCGACGTTCCTGTGCGTGGTGTTGCTGGCGGTGGTGTGGCTCAGGTGGTTGGGGCGCGAGGAGGGGCGGCGATGAAGCGGCCGGGGCTGGGCACGGCGCTGGCCGTGGTGGCGTTCCTCACGTTCTTCCTGGGCCCGTTCCTGTGGCAGGTGCTGACGAGCCTGTGGCCGGACGGCGAGTTGACGCGGCCGTGGCCTTCGCACCTGACGGGCGCGAACTACCAGAGCGTGTTGTTCGGGCGGCCGTTCCTGTGGGCGGTGTTGAACTCGCTGGTGGTGGCGACGCTGACGACGGTGTTCTGCCTGACGGTGGGCGCGTCCGCGGCGTTCGCGTTGGCGAAGCTGGAGTTCCGGGGGCGGGGGCTGCTGCTGTCCGCGGCGCTGGGCGTGTCGATGTTCCCGCCCATCGCCACGGTGAGCCCGCTGTACCTCATCCTCAACGCGGTGGGCCTGCGGGACAGCTTGGTGGGGCTGGCGCTGCCGTACACGACGTTCGCGCTGCCGTTGACGCTGTGGGTGCTGACGTCGTTCTTCCGCCAGTTGCCGGATGAGCTGTACCGGGCGGCGCGGGTGGACGGGTGCACGCCGTTTGGAGCGTTCCGCCGGGTGCTGCTGCCGCTGGCGGCGCCGGGTCTGGCGACGACGGCCATCCTGGTCTTCATCTTCGCGTGGAACGAGTTCCTCTACGCGCTGACGTTCTTGTCCACGCCGGAGAAGCGCACGGTGCCGGTGGCCATCAGCCTCTTCGCCAGCGAGTACAAGGAGCCGTGGGGGGAGATCGCCGCCGCATCCGTGGTGGCGACGCTGCCGCTGGTGGTGCTGACGGTGTTGTTCCAGCGGCGCATCGTGTCCGGACTCACGGCCGGGGCGGTGAAGGAGTAGCGCGGGTCAGCGGCTGCTGTGCGCGCGAGGCAGCCAGTATCCAGGCCGGCGCCGCAGGTGTGCGAGGGCAAGGACCACCACGCCCTCATCTCGGATGAGATAGGGGATGGCGAAGGGATGGTCCTGCATCAGGAAGCGGCGGATGGGCGGCGTATGGCGGATCCCAGACCAGAGGGGCCAGCGGTCTGGATGCTCTTCGATGTCCGTCAAGGCTCGGAGGATGGCCGCGTCCAGGATGTCGCCGAATCCCTGTCGCTGGTCCTCATACCAGTCCGATACCTCCTCGATTTCCGAGGTGGCAGCGGGATGCAGTTGGATGGGCATCGTTGACGGTGGGGCCTACCGTCGCCGTCGTGCGCGCTCCTCCATCTGTTTTTTGACTTCCTCGAAACTGACGAGCTCGACCGTGCCGTCGATGACCTCCTGGGCCCGGTTCGCGAGTTCCCGGGTCCAGTCCTCTTCGGCATCCTGGGCTTCCGCGCTTTCATCCAGGCTGAGCAGCAGCTCATGCGCAATCCGGGCCCGTTCCTCCCGGGAGAGTCGCATCGCATCGGTGAGCACTTCATCGACGGTCGCCATCAACACCAGTCTAGCTCCTTCGCAGGCCCCGTGCTTGCTCTCCATGAGGGCACGTTGCCTGCTTGAACAGCAGCGGAGCCTTCTATTCCGCGGGTCTGACTACCGCCCCGCGGCCTCCACCTCCGCCCACAGGCTCTTGCCTTCGAGCACCGCGTTGATGGGCGCTCGGCGCTCCGCCACGCGCAGCAGCACGGCGGCCAACTGGTCCAGGTGCATGGGCTTGAGGTTGCCCAGCAGCGGCAGCTTTCCGAGCGTGTGCAGGAGGCCAGGGGGACGGTGGTATTCGCCCTCCAGCGCGGGCGGTCGCACCATCGTGTACGCGATGCCGCTGTCGCGCACGATGCGCTCCGCCTCCGCCTTGGCCTTCAGGTACGCGCCCACCGGACGGCCCGCGCCCACCGACGTGAGCAACACGATGTGGTCCACGCCCGCCTTCTTCGCCGCGTCCACCAGTTGCTGCGTGGTGCCGATGTCGCTCGACTCGTACGTGTCCCCCGCCGCGAAGCGCTTGCGCATCGTGCCGATGAGCTGGAGCACCGTCGTGCTGCCGCGCATCGCCTCCGCCAGCGCGGGCGCATCCGCCAGCTCCAGCACGGCCTTCTTCTTCCAGCCGCTCGCGGGCTCCGTGCCCACGCTCTTGGGGCGCACCTGCGGAAGCACATCCAGGCCGCGTGCCAGGGCCTGGCGCATCAGCGTGCGGCCGGTCGCGCCCGTGGCGCCCGCGATGAAGAGATGACGAGGGGATGCGGTGCTCATGAGGGAGTCTCCCGGGCCCATGTTCCGGCCCGCGCCTCCTCTTGAGCACAAGGCCCGGCTGCTTGCCCAGTGCTTCCCGCTGCCTCGCGGGAAACCGGACAGCGGTCCGGACTTCATTCAACGCTCGGCGCGCTCGGCCTGGACCTCTCGCGCCTTCGTCAGGTCCTCCAGGAAGAACTCCTCCAGCCGCCGTGCCGCCTCCACGTCCTCCAGCACCAGCGAGCCTTCTTCCAACAGGTTGAACGACAGCGCGTCGTAGTTGATGGACCCCACCAGCACCAGGCGGTCATCCACCAGCATCGTCTTGGCGTGCATCATGGACGGCTGGAACTCCCAGATGCGCACGCCCGCCGCCAGCAACGTGTCGTAGGTCTGACGCTGCAACACCGTGATGGCCCGCTGGTCGTTCTTGTCCCCCGGCGCCAGCACCCGCACGTCCACGCCCGCCTTCGCCCGCTCCACCAGCAGCTGCATGAGCGCGTCGTTGGGCGTGAAGTACGCCTGCGAAATCCACAGCCGCTTCTTCGCCGCCTTCACCATCAACTGCGTCAGCCGCTCCGCGCGCGTCACCTCCGGGTTCGCCGTGCTGCTGACGAAGCCCGCCCAGCCCCTGCCTGCGTCGTCCAGGCCGGGCTGTCCCTGTGACAGCAGCGTGGGGAAGTCCGTGAGCGGCAACAGCTCGCCCGTGGACTCCTGCCAGTTCTCCGCGAAGGCCTGCTGGAGCTGCGCCACCACCGGGCCCTGCACTCGCACGTTGGTGTCCCGCCACTCCTGTTCGTTGCGCGCCTCGCCCAGCCATTCGTCCTGGATGGCGAGCCCGCCGGTGACGGCCACCTTGCCGTCCACCACGAGGATCTTGCGGTGGTTGCGCGCCAGGTTCTCGTCCGCGGGCAGCGGGCGGAACATGTGCGCTTCACAGCCGGCGGCTTCCAGCTTCGGCTTCACTTCCTTCTCGAACGGACCGCTGCCCATGGGGTCCACCAGCACGCGGCAGGTGACTCCCTTCGCGGCACGTTCGCGCAGGGCTTCGAGCATCCGGTCGGATGCGCGCCCCGGACGCCAGATGAACATCACGATGTTGACGGAGGCGCGGGCCCGGCCGATTTCTTCCACCATCACGTCGAACACGGCGCCGTTGTTTGCCCACCGGATGCGGTTGCGCGGTTCCATCCGCACGCCCGTCGTCTGGTACAGCGCCGCCGCGAAGTCCGCACCGTGCGAACCCACCTGCCCTGTGAGGTGGAATGGACGTGACGATTCCTCCGTGGTGCAGGCGGACGGACATCCCGCGAGCACCAGCGCCCCCAACCCCGCCACCCATCGCCAGTTCATGCCCACGTCGGTGCCCGCTGCCTCCTGCTCTTGAGGGGTAGGCATGCGCGGGACCCCTGTCATCCGTGGGTACAGGAAGAGTGTTCTCTGGCTGCCTGGGTGGGTGTGCGCACCCAGCGGCGAGGTAGGGGTGCCTTCCCCGTTCAGGGGCCGTGTCGATCTTCCGCGACATGGGCCGTCTTTTCGGATGAACGCTCCGCATGTCGCGGGGCCGGCGCACCCGCCGTTGTCCGAAAGGTCCACCCCATGTCCCGCTACCTGATGCTGCTGCACGAGACCCCCGCCCACTTCGCCGCGAAGTCGCCCGCCGAGCTCCAGGCCATCGTGGAGGAGTACATCCAGTGGAGCGACCGGCTGCGGAAGGAGGGCCGTCTGCTCCTGTCGGAGAAGCTGGTGGACGAGGGCGGCAAGCGCCTGAAGCAGCAGGGCGGCCAGCTCCTCGTCTCGGACGGGCCGTACGCGGAGGTGAAGGACGTGGTGGGCGGCCTCTTCATCCTGTCGGCGGAGTCGTACGACGATGCGGTGGCCCTGGCCCGGACCTGCCCCCACCTGCTCCACGGTGAAGTCGAGCTGCGCGCCATCGACGATGCCTGAGACGCCGCTGTCTTCCACCGATGTCGCGACGGTGCTGGACCTGGCCTTCCGCCAGTGGTCCGCCGGCCTCGTCGCGGCGCTGGCTCGGCGCGTGGGCCTGGGTCGCCTGGACCTGGCGGAGGACGCGGTCCAGTTCGCCATGCTCCAGGCGGCCCGCACGTGGGGCTTCCACGGCGTCCCGGAGAACCCCCGCGCGTGGCTGCTGCGCGTGGGGGCGAACCGGCTGACGGACCTGGTGCGCCTGCGCGCGCCCGAGGTCCAGGACGCTCCGGTGGAAGACTCCGTGGAGCCGGACGCTGAGCCCACGCGCTACGCGGCAGAGCTTCCGGACGATGCGCTGCGGTTGCTCTTCGCGTGCTGTCACCCGGCGCTCTCGCGCGAGATGCAGGTGACGCTCACGTTGAAGGTCGCGTGTGGATTCTCCGTGCGCGAGGTCGCCGCCGCGTTGCTCGCCGACGAGCCCACCGTGGCGCAGCGGTTGGTGCGCGCGAAGCGCACGCTGCGCACCTGTCGCGCGACGCTGGAGGTGCCGTCCCCGGAGGCGCTGCCGGAGCGGCTGGGCGCGGTGCACCCGGCGCTCTACCTGCTCTTCAACGAAGGCTATGAGGCCTCCGAGGGGCACGACCTGTCCCGCGCGGAGCTGTGCGCGGAGGCGCTGCGGCTGGCGGAGGTGCTGCTCTCGCATCCGGGCACGGCGACCCCGGAGGGGCATGCCCTGGCCGCGCTGTTCTGCTTCCGCGCCGCCCGGCTCCCGGGACGCGTGGATGCGCGGGGCGCGTTCGTGCCACAGGCGGCGCGGGAGGGGACGGAGGCTTCGCCGCTGTTGCTCGCCCAGGGGCTGGGACACCTGCGCGCGTCCATGGGGCCGGTGCTGACGCCGCTGCACCTGGAGGCGGAGATCGCCCTGCTGCATGCGAACACCGCCGTGCCGGGCCCGGAGGACAGCGCGCGGTTGCTGGCGTTGTACGACGCGCTGCTCGCGCTCAAGCCTTCGCCCATCGTGGCGCTGGGCCGCGTGGTGGCGCTGGGGCGGGTGCGGGGACCGGCCGAGGCGCTGGAGGCGCTGGGGCCGCTGCGCTCGGTGGGGGTGTTGCAACGCTACCCGTACCGCTTCGCCGTGGAGGGCATGTTGCTGGAGCAGGCGGGAGAGCGGGGCAGGGCGGCGGATTGCTTCCGACAGGCCGCCGCGCTGGCGAGGACGCCGCCGCAACGCGAGTACCTGCTCGCTCGGGCCCGGGCCTGTGGGTGAGCGCGGAGGGGCCGGAGGCGCAGGATGATGACGGAGCCCAGGCTGGACGGCGCGAACGAAGCCATCGCGCAGGGCGGCAAACCTGTCCGCTTATCCTGGTAGAGTTTGGAATCCTCGGTTCAGTGCCGAGTGCCCTTCTCCGAACCCTCGCCAGGAAGAAGTCATGCGCCCTTCTCCGTTGCCGGCTGTCTACTCCCGCTTGCTGGGCCTGATGGCCTGGGGCGTCGTCTCGGTCAATGCGAGCTGTGCGCCCCTGCCGGAGTCGGAGCCGGAAGCGCTGGGCAGCTCCGTCTCCGCGGTCACGGGCGGCAACATCCTCTTCGTGGGCAACAGCTTCACCCACGGCAACGAGGAGCCGGCGTATTCGTACAACAAGGCCGCGGTCACCGACACGAACGGCTCCGGCGTGGGGGGCATCCCGGGCATCTTCAAGAAGCTGACCACGCAGGCGGGCCTGTCGTTCAACGTCAGCCTGGAGACGGCCAGCGGACAGAGCCTCGCGTGGCACTACGGCAACCGGGCCGCGATCATCGGTCAGGCCACGTGGAACACCGTCGTGTTGCAGGAGCAGAGCACGACGCCGCTGCCCACCGCGCGGGGCGGCTCGCCCTCGGGCTTCACGAATGCGGCCCGTGACCTGCGCTCGCTGGTGCTCTCCAAGAACCCCGCCGCGAACCTGTTCCTGTACGAGACGTGGGCCTCGCCCACCTCCGTCGGCACGCAGGGCTACCCGAGCGGCACGCCGGGTCTCCAGGCGATGCAGACCGACCTGCGCGATGCCTATTTCAAGGCCTCGCGGGAGCTGGGCTTCACGGGCGTGGCCCGGGTGGGCGACGGCTTCCTGCGCGCGGTCGACCAGAACCTGGCGGATCCGAACCCCGCCGATGGCATCTCCGCGGGCATGTTCAACCTGTGGAGCGCCCAGGACAGCCGCCATTCGAGCAGGTACGGCAGCTACCTGTCGGCGGCGGTGCTGTTCGCGAAGATTACCCAGCTGGATCCTCGAAGTCTGGCGACGGGCACGGGCAGCGCGGCGGCCGGGCTGGGCATCAGCGCGGCCGATGCCAGCAACATGCATCGCATCGCCTACGAAATCGTGGCGCTGCCCGACCCGGTCGCGGCCCGTACGCGCCTGCCGGTCACCCGCGCGACCTTCACAGGCGCGGTGACGGCGGGCACCCCGGTCAGCATCACCGGCGGCGCGCAGCTGGCTTCGCTCACCACGGAGGAGGGCACCTTCACCAACGTGGTGGGTGCGACGGCCAGCGGCATCACGGGCACCAACATGCCCAGCTCGCTGGGGACGGTGCCCGCCAACATCAACGCCGCTGCTTCGGGACTCGGGGCGAACGACGGCGCGAACAACGTGGGGGCGGGCCACTTCCAGTTCGGTACGGGCTTCAGCGCCAGGACGCGCTTCTTCATCGTGGAGAGCACGCTGGCCTCCGCGGCGGTGGGCGACCCTACGACCGTCACGCTGATCAACGCGTCCAATCAGGCGGTGGGCACGTATTCGCTGTCGTTGGGTGAGAGCGACTTCACCGCCACGGCCGCGGGCAACACCTCCGCTTCTCTGGCGACGCTCAACTACACGGGCGGCGTGGCGAGCGTCACCGGCACCCCCGCGGGGTCGGTGAAGTCGAAGCTGGGCGCGGTGTCGTTCTCCCTGGCGGACCTGGGCGTGAGCGACGTCGCGAGCGTCAGCGGCGCCACCGGCCTTCGGATCTCCAGCTCCACGCTGGATCCGAACGTCGTCGGTCTCTACACGGTGCCCTGAATGCAGACCCATACGACGTGCTGGAGCGCCATGAAGAAGGGTGCCGCTCCTGCGCGTCGACGCATGCGCACGGATATCCTGTTGTTGTGCCTGGCGATGGTCCTCACCGGCTGCGCGTCGCTGCCCCCCGCGCCTGCTCGAAGCCTGGGCCATGCGGTCCGTGAGGCGTCGGCCCCTGCTCTCACGACATCTCCGGGGGATGGGGCTTCGCGCGCGTCGGCTCCGTTGTCACGGTTCGTCACGGACCCCGTGGCATCGGCACGGCTGCATCGTCGCGGAGGCATGACGGGCGCGAATCCTGTTCGCACGACTGGGGGCCCTCGCGGCAGCCTGCAGGCGGATGCCTGGGAGAAGTTGCTGACGGCGGCGGGGCTGGAGGAGTGGGATGAGCGGCCGCTGTCCGGCGGTGCCCTCTCACCCAGGCAGGCGACGCGGCTGCTGTCAGTGTTTCTGGGCAAGCCGGTGACGCTCGGCACCTTCCCCGCGCGCATGGCCGTGGGCCACGTGTTGCGCGAGGTGCTGGAGCAGGGCGAGGTGTCTCGGGACACATTGCTGCGCCGGGTGGAGCGCTTCCGCCGGGTGGCGGTATTGCGGCCGGATGGCCACCTGGCGTGGGTCTGGAACGGACGCACGCAGCAGAAGGCCGGAGCCCTGAAGTGGAAGGACGGCACGTTCCGGGCCGGGCCGTTCGAGCTGGGTCGCTTCTACGTCAGCAACGGCTTCGTCATCGAGCTGGCGGACGAGCAGTTGGAGCCTGTGCACGGCCCGGTGTTCGTCGAGGTGTACGACGACGCGGACCTCATCAGCCGCACGTTGGATGGAGCCGAGGCGGCGGTCGTGAAGCTGGCGCTCGCGCTGGGCCAGTTCCTCACGGCCCCGAGGGACAGCATCGCCGCGCTGAAGGACCTGCCCGCAGGAGTGGTCGCGCTCCTTGCTTCATCGCCCGAATACTTCGAACGCTTCCGGTACATGACGCGCGGCGAGCAGGTGCAGGCGGTGGCGGAGTTGACGACGAGCCTGCTCGTCACGAAGGGCACCGCGACCTCCGCGACGCGCACGGTGACAGGCGCGCTGGCGGGTGCGGAAGCCACGGTGCCGGTGCTGTCGCTGTCCGCGCAGGGGGCGCTCACGATTGAACGTGTCGCGGTGCCCGTAGGACGGGCAGCGTCAGCGTTGGGTGGCGGGCCTGGGGCAGCCATGGTCCTGCATCGGGCCAACACGGCCACTCCTCCGGCCGGGCCCGGACAGTGGGGGCCTGCCGAGGAGTCGATGTCGGATCGCGCACGGCGCTACCAGGAGCAGATCTCGGGGCACTCGGCGGATGAGGCCTACTGGGTTGGTGGCGTAGGCAAGAACAGTGGTGGGTTGAAGTTCGACGGTTTCGCGGACGGTGTGCTACTGGAAGCGAAGGGGCCGGGCTATGCGAACAAGTTCCTCGACAACCTCACGCCCAGAGTCTGGTTCCAGAAGTCAGGCGCGAAGGCCCTCGTCGAGCAAGCACAGCGGCAACTGGCGAGAGCGCCTCCGGACGTGCCCATCCGTTGGCATGTCGCCGAGCTGAAGACGACCGAGGCCATCAGGGAGTTGTTCAGGCTCAATGGCGTCGAGGGTATTGAAGTGGTCTTCACTCCTCCCATCCCATGACCAGGGCCGAATCATGAATGAGACCTACCATGTCGGAAGCTATTGGGGCCCCAGGAAGGAAACGCCGGAAGCCTGCGCCCTTCGACTGGGAGATTTCCTCACCGGCATGCGCGAAGTCGATCCCTCATTCGCGCGTTGGTTCCAGCCGGGCAGATCGCGCAAGGACGCACTGACACGCCCCATCGAGCTGGAGCCCGCGGAGCTTGAAAAGCGGGTTCGCCGTGGCAAGGACCGTGTCGTGGAGGAGATTGGCTTTCGAGTGGAGGGCTGGAATGGCGTGGGGGATGACCATGATGCAAGCGGCTTCCTCGTGACCTGCGGCAGCCATGCGGCAAGGGTGAGCAATGCTTGTGTAATCACTCTTCCGAGCTTGGGACCCAATGCGGACCGGGTATTGACAGCTCACGTACTGGCCGCGGTGTTGCGTGTTTCTGCTGTCGCGTGGGAGCCGAGCTGGGGCGTCGCTACGTCACAGGCTCATCGGAAGTTGCTGGATGAGCGTGGCGTCAGGGGTGCCCCTCGCGTTGGTTGGGTGACGTACCTCGAGGGCCGTCGAGGCACGGTGCCTCCGCTCCCTGCCCCCGTGCGCATCGAGCCCGTGGAGGACCGGGGGACGCTGATCATCCTGACCCCCGAGCGCTTCACCGTGGCAAACCCGGAGCACCTGGCCCTGGCCGAGCAGGTGCGCGAGCTGCTGGCCGGAGCGGGCCTCCTGCGGCCAGCCTCGCCCTGACGGTCAGGTAGACCCGCGCCCCTTGTCCGCCGGCGCCACGATTTCGCGGCCCAGCTCCAGCAGCGTGGCGCTCTCCGACGGATCCGGTCGCTTGTCGCGCAGGGTGACGAACTCCTCCGCCGCCGTGGGGTGGATGCCCACCGTGGCGTCGAGCTGCTTCTTCGTCACGCCGCACTTCAGCGCCACCGCGAGCCCCTGGATGATCTCCGGTGCGTCCGCGCCCACCATGTGGAAGCCCAGCACGCGTTCGGTGCCGCGCTCCACCACGACCTTCATCATCGTGCGCTCGTCGCGGCCGGTCAGCGTGTGCTTCATGGGCCGGAAGCTGGAGACGTAGACGTCCACCCGGCCGTGCCGCTCGATGGCCTCTCGCTCCGTGAGCCCCACCGTGCCCACCGGCGGCTGGCTGAACACCGCGGACGGGACGTTCTCGTGGTCCATCGTCACCGGGTTGTTCCGATACAGCGTCTCCACCATCGCCCGGCCCTCCGCGATGGCCACCGGCGTGAGGTTGATGCGGTCCGTGACGTCCCCCACCGCATAGATGCTCTCCACCGACGAGCGCGACTGCGCGTCCACCACCACCGCCCCGCGCGCATCCAGCTTCACGCCCGCCTCCTCCAGCCCCAGCCCCTGCGTGTTCGCCACGCGCCCGGTGGAGTACAGCACCGCGTCCACCTCCAGCGTGTCCCCCATGCGCGTCATCAGGCTGAGCGCGCCGTCCTCGCGCTTCTCGATGTCCTCGACGAAGGTCTCCGGCTTGATGTCCACGCCCTTCTTGCGCATCTCCTCCGTCAACGCCGCGCGCACGTCGTTGTCGAAGCCGCGCAACACCGTGTCGCCGCGAATCAACATCGTCACCTTCACGCCCAGCGCCGCGAAGATGCCCGCGAACTCCACGCCGATGTAGCCGCCGCCCACCACCGCCACCCGGCGGGGCAGCTCCGGCAGCTCCAGCGCCTGCTCCGATGTGAGCGCGTGCTCGATGCCCGGCACCTGCGGCAGGAAGGGCCTCCCCCCCGTCGCGATGAGGATGCGCTCCGCCGTGTAACGCTTGCCCGCGACCTCCACCGTGTGCGCGTCCACCACCCGGCCCCGGCCCTCCACCAGCGTCACGCCCGAGTCGCGCAGGAGCCGCCCGTAGATGCCCGTCAGGCGGTCCAGCTCCTTCGCCTTCTTCTCCTGGAGCCGCTTCCACTCCAGCGCGGGCCCGTTCACCGTCCAGCCGTAGCCGGCCGCGTCCTCCATGTCGTAGCGGTAGTGCGCCGCGTACACGAGCAGCTTCTTGGGCACGCACCCGCGCAGCACGCACGTGCCACCCACGCGCCCCTCCTCGCAGATGGCCACCCGCGCCC